>NZ_LWBL02000043.1 GCF_001644195.2 Bacillus marinisedimentorum
AGGCACGCCCCTCTGCTTCCCGTGCCTATAACGATGCAAACGGCAACAATACATGCACTAAGCCACAATTCAATGCCCTGTACCCGGGCCACTGCCCAAACCATTTCCGCCTGCAGGCACTTTATTGTTTTCTTCCTCTAGGATTCTTGTGCTAACCCCAATGCTATTTACCTTGCCGATTTGACAAAGCCAGAGTTAAATAAACGTTTAATTAACATGGTCCATGCAGGTCCGACAGCCGGCAGGGATTTTTTTCTCGAGGCGGAATCGTGGTATGATGGTATGGATATTATATGAACCGGCTTGGAGTGAAACGGAATGGCAAATAGACCGAAAACCAATGCCATGCGCCTTCTTGAAGCAAATCGGATAGATTACCGCATCCTCAGCTATGATAAAACGGATGGTAAAATAGATGGGGTTTCTGTAGCAGGCAAAATCGGGAAGGATCCTGCATCTGTTTATAAAACGCTAGTGTGCCGGGGGACAAGCGGGGAACTTTATGTATTCGTCATCCCGGTTGCCGCCGAGTTGGATATGAAAAAAGCGGCGAAAGCTTCCGGCGAGAAAAAGATGGAAATGATTCCGGTAAAAGATATCCAAAAGCTGACCGGCTATGTAAGGGGCGGATGCTCCCCGGTCGGGATGAAAAAGCAGTATGCGACTTACATCGATAAAAGGGCGGAATCGCTTGAAAACATCATTGTCAGCGCAGGAAAAGTCGGCCTGCAGGTTGAAATTTCCCCTGCATCGCTTTGCGGTGTAACGAATGCCATATTGCTGGAACTTGTTAAATAGCTGCTCAAGGATGGAATAATTCAAGGGAACAATACGGAAGACAGGACGGGGAAGTTTCCCCGGCCAAACAGAAAGGAATGGAATGATGGGCAAAATAGTAGTACTTGCTGAAAAGCCTTCAGTAGGAAGAGATATAGCAAGGGTGCTTCAATGCACCAAAAAGGGGAACGGCTTTCTTGAAGGCCAAAAATACATTGTGACATGGGCGCTTGGGCATCTGGTTGAGCTGGCTGAGCCGGAACGCTATGATGATAAGTATAAAACGTGGAAACTGGAAGACTTGCCGATGATCCCGTCACCGCTGAAGCTCCAGGTGATCCGTAAAACCGGGAAGCAATTCAGCACTGTGAAAGCACAGATGGCCCGCAAAGACGTAAATGAAATTGTCATTGCCACGGATGCTGGGCGTGAAGGGGAACTGGTGGCGCGCTGGATTATCGAAAAGGCGAGAGTGAACAAGCCAATCAAGCGGCTCTGGATTTCATCTGTGACGGATAAAGCCATCAAAGATGGGTTCAGTCAATTGAAAAACGGCAAAGCATATGAAAACTTGTATGAGTCGGCAGTTGCACGTTCGGAAGCGGACTGGTATGTCGGCATGAACGCAACCCGCGCTCTGACAACGAAGCATAACGCCCAGCTTTCGTGCGGGAGGGTTCAGACGCCGACACTGGGCATGATCGCCCTCCGTGAAGATGAAATAAAGCGTTTTGTTCCGAAGCCGTATTACGGAATCAGTGCTGTTACAGACCAGGTATCTTTCACATGGCGGGATAAAAAATCGAACGATGCGAAAACGTTCAACAAGCAAACAGCGGAACGCATATTGCAATCGATCAGAAATAAGGACGCTGAAATTGTGGCAGTCGACAAGAAGCCGAAGAAAAGCTACGCACCGCAGCTTTATGACTTGACAGAACTGCAGCGGGATGCGCATAAACGATTCGGTTTTTCGGCGAAAGAAACGTTATCCACCCTGCAAAAGTTGTATGAACAGCATAAGCTTGTCACTTATCCGCGTACGGATTCCCGCTTTTTATCAAGTGACATTACCGATACGCTGAAAGACCGCATCAAGGCCTGTGAAACCGGGCCTTACCGGAAGGCTGCAGCAAAAGCGGCGAGCCGGCCCATTAAAGTGAATAAGTCTTTTGTCGATGACCAAAAGGTGTCTGATCACCATGCGATCATCCCGACGGAAGAAAAAGCGAATCTCAGTTCACTGAGCAGCAGAGAGCGGAATTTGTACGAGTTGATTGTGAAACGGTTCCTCGCTGTTCTGTATCCTCCGTTTGAATATGAACAGACTACCGTGAAAGCGGACATCGGCGGGGAGATATTCTATGCGAACGGGAAAGGGATTCTTGCAGACGGCTGGAAGGAAGTGTATGACCTTGCTGCCGACGATGAAGAGGAAAACGACGGGCTGAAAGACCAGGAGCTGCCCCCTCTGAAAAAAGGAGACCGCTTGCCGGTCGTTTCAATGAAGATGACCGATGGGGAAACAAAACCGCCAAAACGGTTCAACGAAGGAACGCTTTTGTCAGCTATGGAAAATCCCGCGAAGTATATGCCGGGCGAACGCAAGGACTTGATCAAGACGATCGGTGAAACCGGAGGGCTTGGCACGGTCGCAACCAGGGCGGACATCATCGAGAAACTGTTCAACAGTTTCCTGATTGAAAAACGCGGCAGTGAAATTTTCATTACCTCAAAAGGCAAACAGCTGCTTGATCTTGTGCCGGAGGATTTGAAATCGCCGGCGCTTACGGCACAGTGGGAACAGCAGCTTGAATCGATCGCCAAAGGAAAACTTGCCAAAAACTCGTTCATCCAGGAAATCAAATCATATACAAAAACCTCCGTGAATGAAATCAAACACAGTGATCAAAAATTCAAGCATGATAACGTGACGGGGACAAAATGTCCTGACTGCGGAAAGTTGATGCTTGAAGTGAAAGGGAAAAAAGGAAAAATGCTTGTCTGCCAGGACCGCGACTGCGGACACCGGAAAAATGTGGCCAAAGTGACAAACGCACGCTGCCCGAACTGCAAAAAGAAAATGGAGCTGCGCGGTGAGGGCGAAGGCCAGACATTCGTCTGCCGCTGCGGCTACCGAGAAAAAATGTCGGCTTTCCAGGAGCGAAGGAAAAAACAGCAGCAGAACAAAGCATCCAAGCGCGACGTCAACAAGTATTTAAAAAAGCAAGACAGCGACGAACCCATCAACAATGCGCTGGCAGAACAGCTTAAAAAACTGGGCCTTGATAAAAAATGACAAACTTAACAAAACATTTATAAAACCGTTACATCAGTTTCATATCCTTAATGTGCGGTAATATAATAACGAGCAGGGGGCGTTCTATGTTCCTGCTCGTTAATTCTTTTAAAAAGCTGTAAAGAGGATTACAATAGATATAGATTAGGATTGCTTCGGAAAAATAGCTAAGAAGAATTCGCAGCCAGTTAGAGCGTGAAGTCTCGGTGAATAGCTGAAAATCCCCTTTAAAGCCGCCGCCTTCTGCGGGAGTGCAGAGGCGGCACGTCCTGTGTAAGTGCGGAAAGTGTACGGTTTTGATCACGCTTTTTAACATGGCCCTCATACCGTGAAAAGGAAAATATTCCATTTTTTCAAAAAAATAAGATATACTAATCTATAAACCATTCCTATATAATGAAAGAGTTGCACGAAGGATATCATGTAGAGGGTTTTTGTAAACTCAAAGAGGTGAACGTAAATGAAGCTTCTCAAAGAGACATATCATACACTGCGGACAAAAAAATACAGCCTGTTTCTTTTGGCTTTCGTTCTGTTCTGGCTTAAAACGTATTCCGCTTATTTGATTGAATTCAACCTGGGCGTTGAGAGTCTGATGCAGCATTTTCTTTTATTCTTGAACCCGGTCAGTTCAGCTCTGTTCTTTTTTGCATTCGCTTTAATGTTTTCAGGAAGAGCGCAGCAATATGCCCTTGTGGCGATTAACTTCCTGATGTCATTTCTTCTATACGCGAATATTGCATACTACCGTTTTTTCAATGATTTCATTACCGTTCCGGTTCTCATGCAGGCGAAGAAAAACGGCGGCCAGCTGGGCGGCAGTGCACTTGCGCTGATGTCACCGCTGGATATTCTGTATTTTGCCGATACGATCTTGCTGCTTGCAATCGTGCTGATGAAAAAGGTGGAGACGCAGCCGAAACTGGCGGCTCGCCCGCTTACGGGTCTGTTTGTTGCTGCGATGCTCATTTTTTCAGTTAACCTTGGGCTGGCAAATATTGACCGCCCTCAGCTGCTGACCCGTACGTTTGACCGTAACTATATCGTTAAATATCTAGGAGCCTATAACTTTACCATTTATGATATCTTCTTGAATACGAAATCAACGACACAGCGAGCGATGGCTGACAGCAATGATATCGCCGAAGTCGAAAACTTTGTGAAGGCAAACCATGCCCGTCCAAATCCGAAGTATTTCGGAAAAGCGAAAGACATGAATGTCATCTATATTTCGCTTGAGTCATTACAAAATTTTGTACTGGATTACCGCGTAGATGGGCAGGAAGTAACACCGTTTATGAATTCCCTGAAAAGGGACCCGAATACGTTTTTCTTTGAAAATGTCTTCCACCAGACCGGCCAGGGCAAGACGTCGGACGCAGAATTCATGATCGCCAACTCACTGTTTGGAATGCCGCAGGGTTCTGTGTTCATCAACAAAGCGCAGAATGTGTATCAGGCAGCTCCGGCCATTTTGAAATCGGAAGGATATACTTCCGCAACGTTCCATGGCAACGACATGTCGTTCTGGAACCGTTCGGAAATGTACAAATCCCTTGGTGTCGACAGGTTCTATGACTCTGCTTCTTACAATATGACGCCGGAGGCAACCCATAACTACGGGCTGAAAGATAAACCGTTTTTTGAAGAATCCATTCCGTATTTGAAAGAGCTGCCGCAGCCGTTTTATACAAAGTTCCTGACCTTGACCAATCATTTTCCGTTTACAATGGATGAAGGGGATACACCTTTCCCTGCTGAAGATACAAACGATAATGTTGTGAATTACTATTTCCAGACTGCGAATTACCTGGACCAGGCACTGGAGCAATTCTTTAACGACCTGAAGGCTTCCGGCTTGTATGACAATACAATGATTGTCATGTATGGAGACCATTACGGCATTTCGTCCAACCATAATACGGCAATGGGAGAAATTACGGGTGAAGAGATCACACCGTATAAAAATGCCCAGCTTCAGCGTGTGCCGGTCTTCATCCACATTCCGGGCGTGAAAGGTGAAAAAGTCGATGAGTACGGCGGTCAGCTAGATATTCGACCGACAATGCTTCACTTGCTTGGTGTCGATACGAAAGACTATATTTCACTCGGAACCGATTTGCTGTCAGAACAGCACAAAGAATTGGTGCCGTTCCGCAATGGTGATTTTGTAACACCGGAATACACCCAGGTTGACAGCAAATGCTATGAGAACGAAACGGGTGAATTGATAGATGAAAGCAAGTGTACGTATTATGGCGATAAGGCTTCCCAGATGCTTGAACTGTCCGACCGGATCGTCTACGGAGACTTGCTCCGCTTCTATGAGCCTGAAGGTTTCGAACCGGTAAACCCAGACGATTATAATTACAGAGATATGAATGAATGATAACAAGCTCTGCCACAATGTGGCAGAGCTTTCTTTTTCGACAATATTCGACGGGTGCCTGTCACCTGTCGGAGCTGTCGGCAGGCGGGAGAGGTTCTTCGGCAGGGCCTTCAACGACGGTTCCGTCAGCGGAATAGCGGGAACCATGGCAAGGGCAGTCCCATGTCCGGTCTCCTGCGTTCCATTTGACTTCACAGCCCATGTGCCGACAGGTTGTATCGACGATGTGGATGGTCGATTCATTTTCTTTATATGCGCCGGCCCTTTGGCCGTTTACTGTCACAATGGCGCCTTCGCCAATTTCCATGTCTTCGATCCGCTTTCGGTTGAAATCAAGCTTTCCAGCGATCAATTCACCGGCGACATCCGTATTTTCTTTGATGAATTTTTTGATGGCCGGATCGGCTTTTACGTCCCTTGACGGAGAATAAAGGTCCAGGTACTGATTGCTGCGGTGCATAATCAAGTCAGTGATCAGCAATGCAGCTTGCGTGCCGTTTGTCATTCCCCATTTTCGATAGCCTGCTGCAACATATATATTAGGATGGCCATCCTTGATCTGGCCGATATATGGAATCTTATCAAGGGTGATAAGGTCCTGTGCAGACCATCGGTACGGATATTCCTTAATGCCGAGCACTTCTTGGCCGAACTGTTCAAGTGCCTTATAGTGTTCCATCGTGTCAATGCCCTGTCCTGTTTTGTGGTTTTCTCCTGCAATCAGAATGAGTTTTTCGCCGTTGAAATCAGTGAACCTTAAGGAACGGACGGGATTGTCCACGCTCAAATACATGCCGCCGGGATACTCCTTTTCGGCTTTTACGGCAATGATATAAGAACGGTCAGGGTGCATTCTGGTGAAGTATAGACCGCCGCCGTCATAAAAAGGGTAGTGTGATGCAGCTACTACATGCTTACACGTGATTTTTTTGCCGTTGCGCAAAATCACTTCGGGCTGATCGTTCTCTTCCACATCGACAGCCGTTGTTTTTTCATAGATAAGTCCGCCGTTTTCCTGGATATACGAGACAAGCGGTGCAAGGTACTTCAGCGGATGGAATTGCATTTGCTTTTCCATTGCGAGTGCGCCGGTTATTTTAATATCAAATGGAATTTCTTCAAGCCACCTGCCGTTAATTCCGAGCTGTTTATATGCTTCATGCTCTTTTTGCAGCTTGGTTTTGTATTCTTCCGTGGTTGCATACAAATAGGCGTCTTCCTCGGTCAGGTCACAATCAATGTTGTGCTCTTCTGCAGTCTGTTTAATGAAATCCATGGCATCAACTGCAGCCTGATAGTACTGCTGAGCTTTTATTTCTCCAAAATGCTGAATAAGCTCATCGTAAATAAGTCCATGCTGTGCAGTTACTTTTGCGGTTGTGTGTCCGGTTGTTCCGTTTAACAGGTTTCCGGCCTCAATCAGAGCCGTTTTGAAGCCGTTTTTCGTCAGTAAATAGGCTGCCGTGATGCCTGTGATTCCGCCGCCGACAATTGCGATATCGACAGTCAGGTCTATATCAAGCTGTTCGAACTCTGGCAGCAGATGCATATTTTCCCGCCAATAAGGCTCAGGGAACCGCGGCATCGCTGGTTTTTTTTCGTGTTTTTTGCTCATATGAAAAACCTCCCGATTTCATCCACATTGTCCATAATCTCCCCATCTGAAGAGAAAAACATGTATCTGAATTCAAAGAGGCTTTAGTTGCTTCACAATTGCCTGGCAATTGCCAGGCAATCAAAAATTATTTACAGTACATTATTCAGTCGGCTGCAGCGTTTTTTTCATATGGACTTGTTCGATTGCTGCTGTAAATCCTGATCTTTTCAGAATATCAATGAGTGACGTTGACTTTTTTGATGTATTGACCGTAGAGCGCACGCATTTTTCTGAATTTGGGCTGAATACCGCCGACAGCAAGCTGTTCAGGATGGGTTGTTCATCGTTTCTCCCGGGTTTGGTTTCACATTGATATAGGGTGATTGCGGCAAGTTCCCCGCTGTCTTTGTACTGTGTTGTAAAAAGAGCGTAACCGGCCGCTTCGTTTTGATCATCATAGGCGATGACTGCTTTCCCGCACTTGACGCTCTGATATAGCGTTTGCCACGAATTTTCCGCCTCGTAAAAGTCAAGGTTTGCTGTTTCATGAACGGGGATATGCTCTACACGATAATCTGTTATTGTTTTGAAAGCCGCATCATCAAGGGAGTTGCGGTTTTGGAAAAAAATCAGTCCATCCACCACCTCATATCCCATTTTTTTATAAAGGGATATAGCAGGGCTGTTATCAGCTATTGCCTCCAGGAAACATACATCGACGCTGTTTTCCTCATAGGTTTCCAGCGACTTTTCCACGAGCAATCTGCCTGTCCCTTTTGCACGCAGTTCAGGAGCGAGGCCTGTCCCGCCGTTCCAGGATCTTTTTTCCCCGTTAATTGTCCTGATTCCGCTCAGGATAAGCCCGGCAGGTGACCCTTCAGAAAAAACGATCCAGGAATACTCAGGAGACAAATCCTCATTCACCATCCGTTTCAGAAAAGGGCCAATCTCCATCGTCATATCAAGATAGTAGCCTTCAAATCCCTTATTCCAGGCTTGCAATGCCTCTGAAAATGTACAGTCACTCATCTTTCTCAGTTCAATCAAAACGTTATCCCCCCGTCATATTCTGCTGTTTCTCCTAAGGTATTCACGAAAGATTGGCATTTTCCTTTTCCCCGTTCTTTTTTCACATAAAAAACCCGTTTTCATAACGGGTTTCCGACATGCTATCTTCTTACTTTTTCCTTTCTTGCAACAGCAATCAATGCCGGGGCATCAGGTGTATGCGGCCTGCCGTCAAATGCCCCGGCATAGCGGATTGAGGTGAAGCCGGCATCCTCAAAACCGCTATGAAGAATCTCTTTAGTAAGCGGGAAAAGGGTCAGGTCATTTTCAGCAGTTGTTCCGCCGGCTGTAAGTTTTCCATGGAAATGGATTTCGTTTTCACCGACATCGTACGTCCTTTGAAAAGAAACGTTATGCCCCGGGCGGTTGATCGCTGGCAGTTCATACTGTTCATATTGAAGAACGTGATCATAGTTGACCACCTGGATAATCAGCACGCCCGATTCTTTTAAAAGGGAGTGGAAATCAGCCAGCATTTGTTTTATTTGGCCTCTGTCCCGCAAGTGGGCGAGCGTGTTGCCAATACAGATAATGGAATCAAAGCGGCCCGTGACATTTTCTTTTAGCCGGCGCATATCGTCCTGGATGACCTCTACTGCAGCCTGCTGTTTGGCTGCTTTGTCCTTTATCTGTTCGGCAAAGCCAGCTTCAGGCTCGAGTGCCGTCACTTCGAAACCCATCGCTGCCAGTTCGACAGCAGCGATCCCTGTTCCTGCCCCGACATCAACTACACGGGCGGGAGGGGAAATATGGGAAGCGATAAATTCGATTTGCTTCGGATTAAGCGGAAATATGACATCATAGGCTTCGGTTAGCATTTCATAAAAGGTCATGAATCTTTCCCCTTTCTGTAAAGCGAGGTTATCGTGTGCAGACGGTATAGAAAACGGCGGCATGCATTAGTGATTCCCCGAAAATAAGCCGCTCTCATCCTGAAAGCGGCTTAGCTTATTAAAGCTTTGTATATTCAGGATCTGCGACTTTGACGAGCTGCTTGCCAAGATTTTTTCCTTCAAACAACCCGATGAAGGCCTGCGGAATATTTTCAAATCCGTCTATAACCGTTTCTTCATATTTTAACTTTCCTGATTTCAGCCAATCGGCCAGCTGCAGGGCACCGTCAAGAAATTGATTGGAATAATCACCGACTATGAACCCTTTCATCAGGGCGCTTGATTTAATCAGTTTGCTCTGGACCCGCGGACCAAGATTTTCTCCTATAGCGTTATAAGATGAAATGGCTCCGCACACCGGTATGCGGGCATGCTTGTTCAGCATATCCATCACCGCATCGGAAATGACGCCGCCGACATTGTCAAAGTAGACATCAACGCCATCCGGGCAGGCATCCCTGAGCGCTTCATGGAGGTATTCGGTCGTCTTGTAGTTAATTGCTGCATCAAAACCGAGTTCCGTCAGCAAGTACCCCGTTTTTTCATCCGTTCCTGCAATACCGACCACACGTGCTCCCTTGATGCGGGCGATCTGGCCGGCAACTGAGCCCACAGCCCCTGCTGCACCTGATACGACAACTGTTTCGCCTTCTTTCGGTTTGCCGATATCAAGCATTCCGAAGTAGGCAGTCAAGCCAGTCAGGCCGAGTATCCCCAGTGCTGTCGTGACAGGGGCCAGATTCGGGTCCACTTTTCGGACTTCTCTGTCATGAGCTGCCGAGTATTCCTGCCAGCCAAGCATTCCGGTCACAATATCACCCTGGCGGAATTTTTCGGATTTTGATTCCACAACTTCACCGACAATTCCGCCGCTGATCACTTCATCAAGTTGAAATGGTTCGATATAAGACTTTGCATCTACCATACGCCCGCGCATATAAGGGTCAACGGACATATAGAGGGTTTTCACCAGAACCTTGCCATTATCAATTTCCGGCACGGGAACATCAACAAAACGGAAATCCTCAGAAACCGGCATTCCTTTTGGTCTTCTTGCCAACTGGATTTGCTGCATGTGCATCTCCTCCTATGTATTTTTGGCTGTCTGCTGCTGACTGCTGCGGCTGCAAAGCCGGGAAGCATTTCTTTCATAAGGCAGCCAGCGCCTTCCTAAACGTTCTTCGACTCTATTCCCTTTTCATCCTTCATCTAGTCCCCGGAAATTAGAATTCAGGCGGAAAGTGTGTTTTAATGAGGAATAAGCGAAACGGGAAAAACCTAAAAATGATAATGGAGCAGATAACATGAGAAATGAGATACGATTGAACGTCCAGGCAAAGTTTGTAAAAAAATATCAAAGCGGTTATCCGCTGCTTTTCAAGGAGGCAGTTTCAAACATTTCGGCGCTCAAGGAAGAAGGATCGCTGTTTACTCTCAAAGACAGCAGCGGTTCATTTGTCGCACGGGGGTATTATGGGAAACAGAATAAAGGATACGGATGGGTGCTGAGCCGCAAAGAAAGCGAAGCAATCGACCAAACATTTTTTGATCGCAGAATAAAGGCAGCAATTGATTACAGATCCTCACTCTACGATGATCCGGATACAACCGCTTTCCGGGTGTTCAATGGCGAAGGAGATGGAATCGGGGGCCTTACGATCGATTATTTTGACGGATATTTTCTGGTCAATTGGTACAGTCTCGGCATTTATACGTTCAGGGCAGAAGTCATTGAAGCATTGAAAAAATCTGCGGACTATAAAGGGATATACGAGAAAAAGCGATTTGACGCAAAAGGGCAGTACATTGACGACGATGACTTTGTCGATGGCGAACGGGCAGAATTCCCGTTGATCGTGAAAGAAAACGGCGCCCATTTTGCCGTCTATTTAAATGAAGGCGCAATGGTCGGTGTGTTTCTTGACCAGCGCGAGGCCAGAAAGGCGATCCGCGATAAGTATGCAGAAGGCAAGAGGGTATTGAATACTTTTTCCTACACCGGCGCGTTTTCTGTTTTTGCGGCTCTTGGAGGCGCTGCGAAAACGACAAGCGTAGACCTGGCGAACCGCAGCCTGCCGAAAACGATCGAACAATTCAGCCTTAACGGGATCGACCATGAAGCACAGGATATCAGAGTGATGGACGTTTTCCGCTACTTCAACTATGCGAAGAAAAACAACCTCAAATTTGATATGGTCATCCTAGACCCGCCAAGCTTTGCCCGTTCGAAGAAGAATACATTCAGTGCCGCCAAAGACTATAAGGATCTGCTAAAAGATGCGATCGCCATTACAGAAGCAGGCGGCATCATCGCCGCTTCCACAAATGCTGCATCATTCGGCATGGACAAGTTCAAGGGATTCATTGACCGGGCATTCAAGGAAACAGGCGGGAAATACAAAATACTTGAGGAGTTTTCCCTTCCGGAAGACTTTCGTACGATCAAGTCATTTCCTGAAGGAGATTATTTGAAGGTTGTTTTCATTAGAAAAGCCAAACCTTAAAAGCTGGGTCCTGGAAACAGGGCTCTTTTTTTATGGAAAGTGAAAATTATTTAAAGGTTTTTTAAAAAAATTAAGTTTTAATAAAAAAGTCCCGGGTAAGACACTCTACAGAAGAATTTATAAGGGGTGAATCATATGGCAGCAGATAAATATCCTTCCAGGAAAGGTGAACATGTGGAGGTTTTTGAACGGAAAGATCCTGTAATTCATAACGAGTCCCCCGGAGTAGGTCCGCTTGGTCAACAGGAGCTGAACTTCTATGAACAAAATGGCTATATCATGTTCGAAAAGTTTTTCAACGATGAAGAAGTGGCCCGCATGAAGCAGGAATTGGAGCAGACAATGCATGAAAACCGGAGCCGGAATGCCGAAGATGTCATTAAGGAGCCGGGAAGCGATGATGTAAGGTCGGTGTTTGAAGTCCATAAAAACCAAAATTTCTTCAAGGAATTATCGCAGGATGACCGGCTCGTGAAAGTTGCGGAGCAGCTGCTTGGAAGCGGGGTATACATCCACCAATCGCGAATCAATGCCAAGCCGGGTTTCAAAGGGAAAGAGTTTTACTGGCATTCCGATTTTGAGACCTGGCACGTGGAAGACGGCATGCCGAATATGCGTGCGCTCAGCTGTTCAATCATCCTGACGGACAACCACGAATTCAATGGCCCGCTCATGCTTATTCCGGGCTCGCATAAGTGGTTCGTCACTTGTGCAGGTGAAACACCGGAGGATAACTTCAAATCGTCTTTGAAAAAGCAGGAAGTCGGTGTGCCGGATGAAGACAGCCTGAAATGGCTGACAGAAGAAGCCGGCAACAAAATCGATACGGCGACCGGCCCGGCAGGTTCCGTCATTTTCTTTGAGAGCAATACGATGCATGGTTCAAGCGGAAACATTTCGCCTTTTCCGCGGAGCAATGTTTTCTTTGTTTATAATTCCATCGAGAACCAGCTTGTTTCGCCATTCTCAGGCCAGAAGGAGCGCCCGGAATTCCTTGCCAACCGGGAAGGTGTTGAAGCGATAAAACCGCATGAAAAAGTGAATTGATAGATGAGTGGATAAGCCGGTTCCCTTGCAGGGAGCCGGTCTTTTTGTAAGGCAAGAAAGTATAAGGTTTTCAAGTAAGATTAGTGTCTAGCTCCAGGCGCCAGCGGGTATCGCTATAAGCGGTGATTCCCTCGGAAGGGAAAACCGCTTTCCTGCAGGAATCCCCGCTAATGACCATGCGTTCCTGAAAAGGCCTTCGGAGCACTAATAAGGGAACGAATCGAGCCCATGTGCTCCCGAAAAGGCCTTCGGTGTACGCCGCTAAGCAGGCGTCTTACGCTTTTCTTGCCGGAAAGAAAAGTATACAGTGAGCAAGGAAGTGTTTGGACGCAATGGCCAGCTGCGCCATGGTCTTTGACTGAAGACTCGCCTGAATTTTTTCAAATTTAGCTATTTATCTTTTTGTCTTGAGTTTTATTTTTTTAAATGGGCAATTTATTTTTAATTTCCGCAGTTTTTCTTTTTTTAGATGCAGCGGGGGCAAAAGCAAAAAAGCGTAAGAAAAAAGGACTTACCAGCACCCATACAGTATATAAAAAGTGACAGCAGCAAACCACCTGTTCCAACACAGCACAAAATGACAGGCTGGTTATTCGAAGAGAGCGTAGGATAGAAATTGAAAGGAAGGGGGCAGTACCATGGAAGAACTTCAGCGAATGATGGACAGCATTAATTTTATCGAAGACCGGCTCGACCAGGAGGTATCGATTGAGGAAGTTGCGGCTTCGGCCTGTTCGTCCAAGTTTCATTTCCAGCGGATGTTCCAGTTCATCACTGGTGTGACGGTGGCTGAATATATCCGTAGGAGGCGGCTTACAGTAGCGGCACAGGAACTGTCGTCGACTTCAATAAAAGTCATTGACGTGGCGTTGAAGTACGGATATGAGACACCGGAATCTTTTTCGAAAGCGTTTCGGAAGATGCACGGCATGAGCCCGTCCCAGGCACGGGAGTCTGGTAGGAGGCTGAAGGCCTATCCCCGCCTGTCCTTTCAAATCCAAATAAAGGGTGATCAAGATATGAATTACCGGATTGTTGAAAAAGAAGCGTTTGAGGTGATTGGGAAAGGAAAGCGGGTACGTACGGCAAACGGAGAAAATATGAAAACGATTCCTGCTTTCTGGGATGAAATGAACAAGAACGGCACGTCTGTGAAGCTTTGCAAGCCGGATAGTGAAGATGTGATGTACGGGATATGCATGGAGTTTGACCGGGATCTGGAAGAGTTCACGTATTTTATAGCAGGAAATAAACCCGACGGGACAGTGCCGGCGGAATTTGAGGTGAAGCAAATTCCCGCGTCCACCTGGGCGGTTTTTGATGTCAGGGGAGCAATGCCGGATGCTATGCAGAAAGTATGGGGCCGTATTTTTTCGGAATGGTTTCCAGCCACAGGGTATGCCCATGCGGAAGCTCCGGAACTGGAGTTATATTTGCCGGGCAACCCGGCGGATGAAGACTACCGCAGTGAAATATGGATTCCGATTATCAAAAAATAACAGTTATTTATTCTAAAGAAACTGAGAGTAGAAGGCGGGGATTATCCTGCCTTTTTCTTATGGTTTGTCTAAAAAGGCTGACCCTTTTAAGTGGCCAGCCCCAACTATCATTCCGCCTTGAATCCAATCGTCTTTGCGTCTTCTGTCCCAAGGGTAGCTTCATTCGGGCAGGTAATGATTGATGCAATGTATTCCCACCTGATCATCATGTGGGCGGTTGTTTTGTTTTCTTTCTGTTCATCCGCAGGAAGCTGGCTGCCATCCGGATTGTGCGTAACCTTTCGGCGGTAGTGCGGATTCTCGAGCCAGACCCCATAGCTGTCTGAATTCACCATTTTTGCAATTAGCCAGTCATCAGGGTAGTATATTCCGGTCACCTGTCCCGTTAATCCTTCGGGCAGGTTTTTGAATTTAACCTGGACTTCCCGGTCTTTCAACTCATTCAAGTACATCTAATCCCTCCTGATAAATGGAACATTTCTCAGATTGATACTCTTCATTACTTTCATTACCTGAAACCCCGGGCTCTAAACGGGACGCCATTCTTTTAAAAGCTGCTTTGAGCATTTAGTTTTGGAGGAGGTGTTCATAGTTTCAGGCGAGATCGCTTCCGTTCAACCCCTGGCTTTACACTCGGGGTGCAGTCTGGGTCTTTAGAACTTAAATAGCCGAAGCCCCCATCATAATGGAATCAGGCTAACCCATGCGTTGAAAATTACTGAAAAATAAGAAATTTGTTCCAAAAAAAGAGGACAAAGGGAACGTTTTTATAGGACAAACATCCTTCCTTTTACAGGAGGTTTTATAAGATTACGTAGGGCATATGCCATGAATGTGCAAAAAGGGAAAACAATGGGGCTGAAGTTATGTTTTACCGCGGACAAAAAGGGAAAACAGTAACGATTTCTATGTGTAATAATCAAAAGAGGGAGAGGATGAGAGCATGTTGAACAAGAAAGGATTTCTTCTTACTGCGGTATTTATTCTGGTTATTTCATTACTGGCTTCGCCCGCCCTGGCGAAAAACTATTACAAAGCATCAAAGGAGACGCCGGGAACTTCTGCTTACGAGCATGTTACATACCTTGCCGGTGAGTTTGGGGACCGTCCGGCGGGAACGGAAGATGAGAAACAGACCGCGGCTTACATTTACAACCAGTTTGCGGAACTTGGATATGGGCCCGAGTATCAAGAATTCAATTTTGAACATGATGCGAATCTGGTAGATTCCCAGAATGTGATTGCCGTGAAAGAAGGCAGGTCAGATAAACAGATCATTATCGGCGCTCATTACGATACAGTTGATGGGGTGGAGGGCGTTGATGATAATGGCTCTGGTGTCGGTGTCATGCTTGAAGTCGCCGAAAACTTAAAGGATTTGAAAACACCGTACACAATCAAGTTTATCGGCTTCGGTGCCGAAGAACTGGGATTGGTCGGTTCTGAGCATTATGTTTCACAGATGAGCGAAAATGAGATTGACAATACGGTCGCAATGATTAATCTGGACAGCCTGGCTGCCGGTGACAACATGCATGTATACGGGAATGACGGTGAAGAAGGCTGGGTCCGTGATCTTGCCTTGGATATCGCGAAAAAACGCAAGCTTGATGTCGGCACGAACCCGGGGCTGAATGAGCATTATCCGGCAGGCACGACGGGTGACTGGAGCGACCACGCACCGTTCAAGGAAGCGGGTATCCCTTATGCTTATTTGGAAGCGACCAACTGGGAACTGGGTGACCTGGATGGGTACACACAGACAGAAAAACACGGGGAAATCTGGCATGTGCCTGAAAAGGACAACCTGGAATTTATCCAGGCAGAATTCCCGGGCCGGATTGAAGAACGGCTGAGCACATTCTCCCAATTGCTGACAGAACTTGTCCAGAAAATCAACCATGGAACTGTTGAACGGAATAACGGATAAATGCAAACAAGCTGCTTCCCGCCAAAATGGGAACTGCAGCTTGTTTTGTTTACTAGAGTAATAGACACAGTATCAAAAGTGTTCATTTATAAAGGAGGGAAGGTTCTCATCGGCAAACACGCCGATAAAGCGCATGCCGTCATGCATCGTGAATTTCACACCGTATTCGCTTTTTGGAGCTTCATAAGGATCACTGTATAGAAGGAGTGCTTCCTCAATCAATTGTTTCTCTTCAACTTTCATTGTATTTTTATCGGTGGAATAGTCCTCGAATTTACTTTCCAACGGTTCCGGATAATTGATATCGATTTTTTCTTTAAGCTGGAATATTTCCATGGAAGCAACTTCATCCGCATTCAACCTGGCTTTTTCAAGATAGCCTTTGTCGGCGAGCCACTGTTCAATTTCATCGTGGGCTTTGGCAAAAGCATAGTGATGGCGGTCATCATTCGAAAATAAAAATTCGATGTCCCCCCAGCGTTTCCGCTTATCATTCATTTCATCAACGGAAAGGGACAAGATTTCCCGCTTCAATAAGGCTTTTAAAGCAGATATTTCCTCCTGGTCGACAATCGTGATTCCTTCATCATAACGTTCTACAGGGAGAAACGTTATTTTATCAACCGGCATATCGAGCTGATGCAGCGCGAACCGGTCCCGTTTATACGGCCGGGCTTCAAGGATGGGCTTCAGTTCATACTGGAACATATCAAGCGAAATGGTGTACTCCCTGACTATTTTTTCTCCGTTATTCAAATCATAGGCGATGAATACGGGCCTCAAAGTGGACGGGTGGCCGGATACTTCAGGCTGCCTGGCGGCTATCTGGTCATGAAGGGTGCGGACAGCCTGGATGTACTGTTGGTCATCTGAAAAAGGAGTCCTGTTTTCAGCAATTTTTTGGTGTAATTGATACGCATCTTCGCCAAAATACACACCTGCTATTTCATCAGCGGCAGGTACATTTGACTCATAGCCGAATACATCGGCCTGTACACTGAACAATAAGAGCGCAATGATGGCGGCATAACCGGCAAAACCGCCGGCTGTGCGAAGCTGGAACACCCGCCAGGACTTTTGCAAAACCATATACGCAACAAGGTAGCCGGCGGCAGCGCCGAACAGGTAGCCAAAAACCAGCCAGAATGTATTATATTGCTGGTATTCAGTGAAATACGTACCACCCAAAAGCATGGCGCAAAACGTGACACCGGAAAGAAAAATCGGCCTCAGGAACCGGAATGATAACGGCTGCGTTACAGTTTCAAGGCTGCGGTTCCTATACAGTACAAACCCTGCTAGAAAGAATATAACGATCAGCGCGATATAATAGGCCAGTTCCGCCGATGTCAGAAGATTCTCCGGTCGGATTGAAATGAACCTGATCGCAGGAGACCAATTTTCCACACGGGACGTTTCAATATACCGTTCAGAAAATCCGTACAGGAAGATTTTCAATTGATAGCTTACGAGAAGTGCAAGGCCGGCCGGCAGAAACAGAAAAATGATTGTTAGAATTCCCTGTGCAACAGACATGCCTGTCAACATGCCGACAAACACTGTAAATAAAAAGGAGAACACGCTGATAAGCGTTAGAATAGCGCCCCATTCCAGCAAACTTGAAGGTTGGAGCATCGGTGATACATTCGTTCCCAGCAAAATGAGTGCAGTAATTGCGGCATTCAGCCAGATCGGTATCATAAGGAGCAGAACCCCGCTGGCGGCATGATTTATGTACAATCCTCCACGCCTGATCGGCAGGCTGTGCACCATATCCGCAGCGTCCTTCATCATCAAATAACGGAATAGGAAAATACCGGCTCCGATTGAAACTCCAATTGTTGCCACTGCACTTATTTCAAAACCAGCATCAAAAATATTTTTCAGGTAATGATAGATATGGTCATCGTTTGAAGCCGCCATCAAAAACTGAAGCGGAAAGATAAAAAATAACCCGACAAAAAACAAAAGGCTGATCCAGCCGTGCTGTTTGAAGTCCTGCTTCATAACTCCCCGGTTAAAGAAGGACATTTTCGATTTCATAGCCGATATCCCCCATTTCATAAATAAAAATTTCTTCAAGTGTCAGCGGCAGAAGGTCGAATACAACCGGTTTGACAGGATGGATTATGTTTTCCACCTCGTCTGCATGTCCGCGGACAATTAAAACGAGCACACTGCCCCGTTTCTCTTTATGCATAACATTCAAGCCGCTCATGATCGCCTGTTCCTGTTTTTCTGTATCAATGACAAGCTGGATTTTATGCGTATCCGCCTTCAGGTCATCAAGATCTTTTTCAATGAGGAGACGGCCTTTATGCATGATGCCGATATGATCGCAAATATCCTCGATTTCCCTGAGGTTGTGGGACGAAATGATGATTGTCATCTCCCGTTCGGCGACATCTTGAAACAGCAGGTTTTTTATCTTTTGCCGCATCACCGGGTCCAGTCCGTCGATCGGTTCGTCAAGGATGAGAACATCAGGCATGCAGGAAAACGCAAGCCAGAAGGCAACCTGGCGCTGCATCCCTTTGGAAAGGCGATGAATCTTCCGGTCAGGTTCGATGTTGAATACGTGCTTGAGCCGGTTGAACCGATCCTCATTCCAATTCGGGTAAAAATGCCGGTAAAAGTCAGCCATTTGGGCAACATTCGATTGCGGCAAAAAGTAAAGCGCGTCAGGAATAAAAACCATGCGCTCCTTCAACGCGCTATTCTCATACACCGGTTTCCCGCCGATTGTAATCGAACCGCTTTCCTGTTTGTATATACCGGCGATCAATTTCAGCAGGGTCGTTTTCCCGGCACCGTTCGAACCCAGCAGCCCGTAGATGGAGCCTTTTTTGACAGAAAGATTCAACTCGCCAACAGCTTCCTCTTCTTCAAACGTTTTCGTTACATTTTTCAGGTCAATCACCAGTCAGTCCCCCCTCAGTTCCCTTCAGCGATGCTTCATGATAGAGCTCCAGCAAATCCTCCCGTTTTAAGCCGAGATAGACGGCTTCGTCTACAAGCTTTGCAATCTCTGTTTTTAGTTCCTCAAGTTTTTCCTGATTCGGCATGATTTCCATCGGAGATACAAAGTTCCCCCGGCCCTTGACCGAATAGATGTAGCCCTGGCGCTCCAGTTCCCGATAGGCCTTTTGAATCGTATTGGGGTTTATCGTCAGCTCCCCGGAAAGCGCCCGGACCGACGGCAGCTTTTCATCCGGCTTCAGCACCTGGTGAATGATCAGCTCTTTCACTTTATCGACGAGCTGCTCATAAATCGGTTTCCGGCTTCGGACATCCAGTTCAAACATGTAAGCCTCCCTCTTTTCATTGGTATGTAGTGTGATGGGATGTGCATGTCATGGAAAGCTGTGTTAGGTGTACTATTTATAATAATACACTTAGTATTGTATGCCGGTTTTGAACAGAAGTAAAGAAAAAGTTGGAAATTTTTTAAGTGTGCAAGTTACCAATTTACACGGCGCCGCTTACCGGCAATCAACTTTTCATTTACTGTAAGCGGACTTTATTTCTCCCGCTGGCATTTTAGCAGCTATTTTGAAATACTTGTCTATAGTTATTGTGAGAGAAAACAATTTTGAAAAGGAAGTGGCAGCATGGACAAGGAAATCGGCTTCGTAGGCTGTGGGAAAATGGCACAGGCGATGATCGCAGGAATGATAAATGATGGAATTGTTGCTTCGGATAACATTACGGCAAGCTCAAGGACACATAAAAAGCTTGCAGAAGTAAAAGAAAAACTTGGAATCAGGACGACAGTTGATAACCTGGATGTCGCCCGTACAGCGGACTATTTATTCCTGGCGGTGCCTCCTATCGATTACGGATTGGTCATCAAGGAAATTAAAGATACGGTAAAGGAATCAGTCATTTTGATAACGGTGGCTGCGGGTGTCACGCTGCAGGATGTGGAAAAATCCTTTGCAGGCGGTGTGAAAGTGGTGCGTTCGATGCCAAATACCCCATCCCTCATCGGAGCAGGAATGAGTGCGGTATGTGCAAATGAACACGTAACGGAAAAAGAACTGGAGGAAGTGCTCGGGCTTTTCAGAAGCTTTGGTGAAGCGGCGGTTGTTGCTGAAAGCCAGATGGATGCCGTCCCGGCGGTCAGCGGTTCATCACCAGCCTATGTATATATGATGATCGAAGCGATGGCAGACGGCGGTGTAAAGCAAGGGCTGGCCCGCGATCAGGCATACCGTCTTGCTGCTCAGGCGGTGATGGGTGCCGCACAGATGGTTCTTGAAACAGGTAAGCATCCGGGTGAATTGAAGGATCAGGTTTGTTCACCCGGCGGTGCAACGATTGCGGCTGTTGCCGAGCTTGAGCAGCGTCAATTCCGAGGGGCGGTGCTGGCAGCGATGGATGCATGTACGAAACGGGTAAAGGAACTTGGCGCGGACTGAATAAAGAGAAGCCGGTTTGTCAGGGGATCAGATTGCCGTGCAAAAAAAGCCCGTTTGGCAGCCGGCTTTTCCAGGTGACTTGCTATTATGATATCGGACCTTGGGCGGGCTGCTTATTTTTTTGTTTCTTTTTAACGAAGGTAATGATTCCCATTACTGCCGGGAGGATGAGACCGAAGACCAATTTATAAGAAAGGGTGGAAGCCACCACTGATTGGAAGTAGGCGAAATTTGGATAAACGATTATTGACGTGACCCACACAATAATCCCTATGGGAAAAATAAGCAGATTGCTGCTTTTGAGCCCTGTAAGATAATTAACTCCTTTAACTGTAATATGGAAACAAACAATGAGCTTGAAGAATAATGTTATGATCCAAATCGCCGCCAGCAACACCTCCACACGCTCCAGGAAATCCCCGATGCTAACCTTTTTAGCGAGAATGAAACTTGGGTACAGTACCGTTTCTGCAAAGGCAGATCCGAGTACAAGCGTGATAAAGAGAGGGTTAATAATCAAGATGAATCCTCCGGCGATTCCTCCTATCATAAATGCTTTTCCTGCTTCTTCAGGTGAATAAACAAAAGGAAATAAGGCCAGCAGCAGGAACATTTCGATATAGGGGAATTGCAATACTGCCAATGAACCTTCGAAAATCGCAAGGGCCCCTTCTCCATTGACAGGTGTTAAATTGCTGAAATCAATATCGGGAAGCAGGACCAACATAAAGATGATAATTAATAGAAGCAGGGAGGGGAGAAGGGCTTCTGCCGCCCGTGAATAGGATTCAAGCCCAAGTACGGCTGCATAGAGCACCGGTACCAGGAAAAGTGCATGAATATATTCTTTCGGTGTTTCAATCATAATTTGTGAAACGATGAAATCGCCCAGATTGCTCAAAACCTGCGCTGATAGCAGGAAAACAAAGAACAGATACATTCCTGTAATCACTTTCCCTAAAAATTTGCCGAAAATCTCATCAATAAATTCAAAAAACGTTTTGCCCGGATATGATTTTCCGATATAAATATAAAGAGCTATTACAGCCAATCCCATCAATACCCCGGCAACAGCGGCAATCCATGCATCCTGTTTGGCTGCCTTGATAAGCGGGAGCGGGGTAAGTAGAATGGAACTGCCCGTCACAAACATGAAGACGAGCAGCGTGAACTGGAAGGGCGAAATATGTATTCGATTCGGTTCCATTTTAACCCCCCTTTATGTTCATGAGTTTTAAGAGCCTTTTAGTTACAGGTCCGAAGAAAACGACAATCACATCAGCCGGATTTGGGATTTTTATATCAAAGGCCCGCATTGTCACAAGCCCTAAAGCGAAAAAAAGGAGGGTATAGTATATAATCAGCTCTTTTTTTTGTTTACTCCTGACGAGTGGTTTGGTGACTTTGTAACTTACCAGCACGGCCAGGATGATAATGATAATGAGATCGACCAAGACTATTGCCCTCCTCCGCTTGCGGGTGGCTTGCCGGTGGCTCCGATATGTTGGATGCTTGCATTTACGTTCACTGTTATCTTTGTTTCAGGGTAAATTTCTTCCCACTTTTGTTTGTTTTTTTTCCAGTACTTGGGGTTGTATTTGTGGACAGCTTCTCCGATTCCGATGATATCTGTCTTTTTCTTCGTTTGGACAATTTCAATCAGATGTTCAATTATTTTTTTAGTATGCTTTTCAAATTGTTTCTCCAGTTTTTCCAGTTCCTTATTGTCTGTTAAATCCTTCTCGCACTCGACATTTGCGACATTCCCCTTAATATCAACATTGATGACTGCCTCAGGGACATTATCTTTGATTTCGGTTTTGATCTTGGTGTTATTCTCGAGGACTTCAATTGAAATGATTCCTTTCCCTTCGTCATTGCATTTGATTTGTTCGGAGGTGCTTTTGACGTTGCCCTGCGTATAGTTGTATGCCTTGCTATCCTCTGCCTCCAACCACCCAATCAGCCGGTCTTCTTTAAAAATGCCAAGCTCATTGATAAGCAACTTGGATGAAAGATTCGATTGTTCAAGGCTGCTTAACGTTTCCCCCTCTTCTGGATCTCCTTCGACCAATATACCTGATAAAGCAAGTTCTTTTCCGTCCGACACCAGATCCCCGACCACTTCATCGAGTGTGTATATCGTGCCGACTCCGTTATTTTTACTGGATGCCTCAAGCATTCCGGTAATTTTGAGGGCCGGAACCTCTTCAAGTGAAGTGAGAATGTTCATGGCAGTTTCAGCTCTCTGGTTTTCAGATGTAATCAATAGATAGTAATCCTGGCGGAATTCATGATCCCTCAACATCGGATCAAGAGGCCTGGTTATTCCTTCCCGGGCCAACTCTTCGCCGATCACCACCACCTGGACATGGGTGAAGTACATTTTTCTGGGAGCTTCCCTGGTAAGATTCCTCCAGGCATCGAATAAAGTCTTTCCTTCACCGATGAACGTCTGGACATTTGTCCTTGAGTCTCCGCCTGCCTCTTTGCCGGCAACTTTGCCCGGGTTAATGATTTGCGCGGTAAACTTGTACCCTTCATCTTGTTTATCGATTCCAATGGCCACACCAATAGCCAGTTCATTCAATTCCCGTCGATTCCAGCATCCGGTCAGGAAGACGGCAGCTGCCAAAATGATCAGAATTATTTTTCGATATCGGGTCATTTATATGCCACCTCCTGAAACGGTCTATTCTTTATTCGTCTTTTCATTTACTTGCAGCCGTGTCTTATTTTCCTGGCTGACAAGCCTTGGCCTGGTTCGCAGGAACTTAAGCGGCAAGTGAAGAACTGTATCCTTCTGGTCAGTCATGTTAAAAGGTGCGAGCGGTGTCAGGTAAGGTACACCGAACGAACGCAACCCTGACAAGTGCAGCACGAGGAGGAAAATTCCGACTGCAATCCCGAACAGGCCAAATGAAGCGGCAAGGAACATGAAACCGAAACGAAGCGCGCGGATGCTGATTGCCAGGTTGTATGCCGGGAAAACGAATGATGCGATAGCTGTTATGGAGACGACGATAACCATAGCAGGGGTGACGAGTCCCGCCTCAACCGCAGCCTGGCCGATGACAAGAGCACCGACAATGGAAATCGCCTGGCCGACTGCTCTCGGCATCCGGACTCCGGCCTCCCGGAGAATTTCAAACGTGAGTTCCATCAATAGCGCTTCGACAAAAGCAGGAAACGGCACACCTTCACGCTGGGCAGCGAAGTTGATGATAAGCTGTGTCGGAAGAAGTTCCTGGTGGAATGTTTTAACTGCGACAAATATCGATGGGCTCAAAAGCGCCAGGAAAAACGCCAGGAAACGCAGCATACGCATGAGCCCAAAATCCGACCGCTGATAATAGTCTTCTGCAGCTTGCAAAAATTGCGGGAACAGGGCCGGAACGAGCAGCACATATGGTGTTCCTTCCACAAGAATTGCGACCCGTCCTTCGAGCAATCCGGAAGTGACGACATCCGGCCGTTCAGAGTTAAAAATGGTCGGGAACGGCGAAAATGTACTGTCCTGGATCAGTTCTTCAATATTCGCACTTTCAATAATACCGTCGATATCAATTTTATCGATCCTGTTTTGTACTTCCTCAACGATCTTTTCGTTCGCAATCCCGTCAATATACATAATGGAGATTTTAGTCTTCGTATATCGTCCGACCACCTTCATATCGCTTCTCAAGTGTGGGGTTTTCAGCCGTTTTCGGACCAGGCTTTTATTCGTGATCAGGCTTTCAGTGAACCCTTCATGGGGCCCCCGGACAACATTCTGGGACTTGGGTTCACTGATGGCCCGCTCGGGAAGGTTTATTGTCGTTACACAAAGAGCTTTATTTAAATGGTTCAGCATCAGAACCGTATTTCCGCTGAGAAGTGAAGAAAGGAGCTGGCCGAACTTTGTGACATACTCAAAGTTCCCGCCGATTGTCAGCGCTTCTTCGATATATTCGAATGAATCGCCGGAATGATCTATGTGAGGTTTTGATGCAAGAGGCTCGATAACGAACTTCGAGACTTTTTCAGCATCTGCCAGTCCTTTGATATACAGCACATTCACATAAGGCTGTTCCGGAAGGCCGATTTCAATTTTCCTTATGATTAAGTCACCGGTATGGCCCAGGCTTTCTTTTATGAAAGAAAGGTTTTCATCCATTGATTCGCTGAGGAGGCCATAGTCCGTTCCGCTCAGATCGTCGATTTCTGTAATAGGGTCTTCACGGGGATAGTTTTCATTTTGTTGCATCTTCTTTTTGAAAAAGCCCATGGGACGCGAACCTCTTTCCTCTCTTTTTATGTAATGTTTGAGTATACAGGCATTAATATGCATGCCAGCCAGTTTTTGAAAAAAGGCCAGCTTAGGTTCTTCAGTAAAAACAACAAGTATAAAAAATGGCGGCTTTAACGGTATAATGGATTTCAAGAAGAGGAGCGCATTCAGCTGGCCCAAAACGACAGGGGGAGTTAGATGAAAAGGGGCTATGGAATATATCAATCACCGATCGGCCCGATTTTAGTTGTGGCAGATGAAGTTGGGGTAAAACGCATCGAACTATTCGAAGAAGACTGGCAGGTCTATCTGGACCGCCATCCGGAGCTTGAAGAAGACAGCAAGCTGTGTGAAGCGGCCATCATGCAGCTTGATGAATATTTTCAGGGGAAAAGAGTCACCTTCACGGTTCCGCTTTCCATCGAAGCGACCCCGTTCAGACAACAAGTTTGGCATGCACTCGAACAAATCCCATATGGTGAGACGAGAAGCTATGCGGATATTGCCGAAGCCATCGGGAAACCGAAAGCAGTGAGAGCAGTCGGACAGGCAAACCGTGCCAATGCATTGCCGATCATCATTCCGTGCCATCGCGTGATCGGCAAGAATGGCAGCCTCGTTGGTTATGCGGGCAGCCGCACGGGGGTGAAGGAAGAGCTGTTGGCGCTGGAGCGTGGGAATTCCGTTACGTGATAGAAAAGGATTGGAATAAAAAAAGGAGACGAATGATGCGTCTCCTTTTATTTCACAGTGAACCTTACGATGACAGGGAATTTCAGGTTTCTGCCGTTTGGTGCTTTAATCGTTTTATCAACATAGAGAAAATAAGTTCCGCCTGAAACATATCCTTGAGGCGGCGCTTTTACGGTAATGCTTTCGCCATCCGGGTTAAGAGAAGCAGAAAGGCCGTTGACAAAAGATCCATTTCGGCGGATAAACACATTCCGGTCAGAAATGGTTGCTGCGTCTATATCGCGTGTAAATGTGATGAGGAAACTTTTATTTCGATCGACATTCAGCAAAGACTGGAACTCAACTAGCCCGAGAGCATTTTGCAGATTGTTAAGCTGCAATGTCAGGCCAGCCTTTTCTTCTGCCTCAGGCAGCAGGCTTATGACATGGCGTGCAGTATCGTAATCCCACAGCTTGCGGGTCTCATCAGCAAGGGCAAGGCTGTTGACAGCACGTTCGATTGTATCGAGCAATTCTTCATCGGAAGGCTGCTGATCCATATTTTTGTATTGGGCCATTCCGTATCCATACCAGGTATCTCTTCCAGGCGCTCCAAGGTCTTTGGCATATCCGGTAAGCTCACTCCGAAGCTGCTGACTCGACTTGCCGGGATATTTTTGTTTTAAAACAGCCATTATTCCCGAAATATGCGGTGCAGCCTGGGAAGTGCCGCTTGTGGATGCATACCGGCTGTTAAGGTAAGTACTGACGACATTTACACCGGGAGCCGTAAATTCGACTTCAGCTCCCGTTGAAGAAAAGGAACCTCTATTAAATGAACGGTCTACGGCTGAAACAGCAATCACACTATTATATGCGGCAGGATAAGTAACCGTATTCCCGGTTCCGGAAGCATCGCCGGTGTTTCCGCTTGCTGACACAAGGATGATTCCCTGCTGATTCGCTTTGTCAACAAGATCCCGGAATACACGGGCATCCGTATCTGTACCCAGGCTTAAATTGATGATATCCATTTTATTTGCAATCGACCAATCGATGCCTTCAAGGATATCAAGCAAATTCCCTTCACCCTGCTTGTCCAGAGCTTTGACAGCATACAGTTTTACGCCGGGCGCCACACCTGCAATGCCTGTGTTGTTTCGCCTGGCACCGATTATTCCGGCTACATGGGTGCCATGTCCGTGGTCATCGGTCCATTTGGCCGTATAGCTTACAGTTGAGACACCGCCGGCAATAGATAAATCAGGGTGCTGGGCAATGCCTGAGTCTATGACAGCAACTTTTATCCCGGAGCCATCAAAGCCTTCATCCCAGGCAGCTGGTGTCTTAACGGCCTGCAGGCTCCACTCCGATTCTTCCGGCGGTACAGTGCCGCCTGTACTGCTCGCATGTAGTTTGGTTTGATCGATTGTCTCAAACGGCGTACTTACCAATTCTACAGAAGTATTGACATCTATATAATCGATATCGGGATCAATGGAAAACCTGTCGATTTCCTTTTGCGTCAATGCTACGGTAACAGCTTGAAGCGACTTGAATTGATGGATTGGTTCCCTGCCGTCTTGGAGCAGTTTATTCAGTCCCTGTTCATTGTTATAAACAGCCACAACTTCTAGTTTTACAGGCTGATGTGCCGCAGCGGCAGCTGATTCGTTTTCAGCGTTTTTGCTGTTCTCCGGGTCAGGTTCTCCGGTTGTTTCCACGGCAGCAGCTATACTTGATGAACGACTGGAATGATCTGTTTCTTGGATCTCATCATGTGAAAGAGCGGATGTTTGTTTTGCAGTCCGGGGTTCTTTCTGCACAGTTTGCTGAGAACCGCGAAAGCTTTCTGCGGTTGTTTCCAGATGGCGGGTAACAATCTGCTTACCCGGGGCATAGGAAACTGGTTTCTTATCTGGCGACGGGCCGGTGAAGACGAGTCCGGAAACGATCAGTCCGGCAAATAATAAAACCAGAAAAGAAAAAACCGTCAATTTATGCAATGAAGTAAACAAAAAATCAATCCTCTCTTGAACAACAGTGTATGATTAGGAAAGAAACGATATAAACAAAGATTAGAGCTTGTTTTCATTATAAAACGGCTGGCAAATAACGGGTAGTGTTTTTGACAACAAACGGGTAATAATGGTATATATTGAGTGTTTTTCAGGAGGGATAACAATGGGAAACGGAACCGTCCGCGCTGATATCCAACCGGGCCAGGAAGTGGATATCGTATTGAAACAGGATCAAAAAACCGGAAAAACGACCCGCGGGATTGTGAAGGATATTTTGACGAAATCCCCGAACCATCCGCACGGCATAAAAGTACGCCTGGAAAGCGGACAGGTCGGAAGGGTGAAAACAATCCATCAGTAAGGATGAACTTACGAAAAGAAAGGGATTTTTATAGATGACAAACGATGCATCATTTACAGCAGAACTGAAGGACTTTTTAAGAGCGAACTGGGAGGGAAGCGGATTTTCTGAACCGACCCCTGTCCAATCCAAAGCGGTTCCAGTCATATTGGACGGTATGGATGTCATTTGCGAATCACCGACCGGGACAGGGAAGACGCTGGCTTACCTGCTGCCGATTCTGGATAAAATCAATTCTGAGAGTAAAAAGACGCAGGCGGTGATACTCGCTCCATCCCGGGAACTGGTCATGCAAATCCACGAAGAGATTCAAAAGTGGAAGCAGGGGACCGAAATAACAAGTGCGGCATTCATAGGCGGGGCAAACGTGAAGAAGCAGCTGGAAAAACTGAAGAAACACCCGCAAATTGTAACCGGCACGCCGGGGAGGATCCAGGAGCTCATCAAGATGAAAAAGCTGAAAATGCATGAAGTGAAGCTGATTGCAGTTGATGAATTTGATATGCTTGCGTCTTCCGAACATTCCGGCAGCCTGCAGGCCATCATCAAATCGACATTGAAAGACCGGCAGCTTGTCTTTTTCTCGGCGACGTTGCCTGAGGCGGCCAGAGAACAGGCGGAAAAGCTGATGGATGATCCTGAATTGATCCGAATCCGTTCAGGCCAGGAGATGCCGAATACGACTGAGCATTTGTATTTGCCGGTCGAACGGAGGGACAAGGTCGATACGCTGCGCAAGCTTGTGAATGACAGGGCAGTCAAAGGCCTCGTATTTGCCAACAACCGCGAAACGCTTGGTGAAATTGAGTCAAAGCTCCGCTATAAGCACGTCCCATTCGAAGTGCTGGACGGCGAATCATCCAAAGCCGAAAGGGAACGCGCGATTAAAAGCTTCAGGACAGGTGATGTCAGCCTGCTTCTCGCGACTGATGTAGCGGCAAGAGGGTTGGATGTCGAAGGCATTACCCATGTCTTCCACTTCGACTTCCCGAGTACCGCCAATCAATACATCCACCGGTCCGGCCGCACCGGCCGCATGGGGGCGAAAGGCACGGCCGTTTCGCTTGTTACCAAACGTGAAGAAAGCTTCGTGAATAAAATGGCCCGCGAGCTCGGTGTGGAATTCAAGGAACAGGAGATGCACAGGGGCCGGATGGTTGATGCAGGAAGGCACCAGGGGAAAAGATAGGTTTATTTTGGGTGAAAAAAGCGGCTGTGCATTCAGCCGTTTTTTATTGGGCAAGAAAATTTTCAGGCAAGATCAGTGTCCAGCTCCAGGCGCCAGCGGCTATCGCCAAAGGCGGTGATCCAACCCGGAAGGAAACCGCGCCTTCCAGAGCCGGACAGGGCTCGGTTTGGTGTAAAACGCCCTCGCCTTGGCGTGAAAATCGGACCGAACGGCGTGAAACCATTGATTTGGCGTGAAAAAACATGCGTTCAGCGTGAATTATCTTCAAATCGGCACGAAATGTTAACACTTCCGTGTGAAAAGAAGGGGATATGGCGTGAAAACGAAGAAGCCAAAGCGGTCAAGCGCGAAAACTTCGGTATAAGGCGTGAAACAATCTGTCTTCAGCAAGAAACGTCCCTACTTTGGCGTGAAACGCCAGGCAGGATGAAGACTTCCGCCGGCTGCACCCGACTCTTTTTATTAAATCTAGCAACTTAGCAGCCGATACCATGATTTTTCCGTCAAACTAAGCTATTTGCTCTCTCATTTACCTCCGGCGACACTCACTGCCTAACCAGTAAGGCGCGAGATTCCTGCAAGCCCACCACTATCCGGATCATACCTGCTCCGCTCCAAATTATGCACCATAGTCTATCGCCCAATATCTGCTTCAGCTCCAAGTTAAATGTCGACCATACTCCAGGTTTTGGCCCATTCCCAGACTCAACAGGAAAAAAATGTGCAGGCCCATTTC
This sequence comes from Bacillus marinisedimentorum, assembly GCF_001644195.2. Taxonomy (NCBI): domain Bacteria; kingdom Bacillati; phylum Bacillota; class Bacilli; order Caryophanales; family Bacillaceae; genus Bacillus; species Bacillus marinisedimentorum. Next base: position 29,674 of record NZ_LWBL02000043.1, read on the forward strand.
CAGGCGCCTCTTGCAATCCAATCCGTAAACGCATACAATTAAAATAACAATTCTGACAAGGAGGTGGGGAAGAGATGAATCGTTCTGTAATGAATCGCGGGCAGGAGATGGATTTTCTGTATTTGTGCCGTGCGATTTTTCATGATCAGTCTGCTGACGGGATACGTATGCCCTTTTTCAGCAACTGAATCATGGTAACAGAACGATAAGAGGTCTCTTTACCCGCCAATATTGATGACGGTAATGAAAGAGGGCATCTTTGCCCTCTTTTTTTCGTACATCCATCCGGCTTGTCCGGGGGTGTACAGCAGCCGTGGGTGAGTGTATGCTCTCCTGCGGCTTTTTTTATTTCACTTATACGGCCAACAAAGAAAGGAAGATCCGATATGATTACATGCAATACAAGAGAAATCAGTAAAATGTACGGGGGCAACCTCGTTTTTGAAAAGCTTTCGGTAGAAGTACACGAACATGACCGAATCGGCCTCGTCGGCCGAAACGGCAGCGGCAAAACAACGCTGTTCAAGCTGCTGTCCGGAACGGAAACACCGGACAGCGGGCAAATCCACTGGAAAAAGGGCCTTACCCTTGGATATCTATCACAAATACCTGACTATCCAGACGGAATGACCGCGAAAGAAGTGCTACTGACCGCTTTTTCTGAATTGACTAATATGGAGGAAAAAATGAAAGATCTGGAAGGGAAGATGGCGCAGGAAAAGGACAGCGGCAAGCTGGAACGTTTCATTTCTGCCTACGGGGACTTGCAGGAGCAATTCACGATGCTGGGTGGATACGAAATCGAGTCGGATGTGAATAAAGTCGCCGGCGGCCTGCAAATCACAGGTCTTCTGGATAAACCGTTCAGCTTGCTGAGCGGGGGGGAAAAAACAAAGGTCGGCCTCGGCTTGATCCTGCTCAAGAAGCCGGGTCTCCTCCTGCTTGATGAACCGACCAACCACCTGGATCTAATGGCAGTGGAGTGGCTCGGGCAGTTTCTATGTGACTATACCGGCACAGTTGTCATCATTTCACATGACCGTTACTTCCTTGATGAAGTCGTCAATAAGATTGTCGATCTCGAGGATGGTGAGATTCATACGTATCACACAAATTATTCAGGCTTTGTGAAGGAAAAAGAAGAGCGGCTGCTCCGTGAGTTCCAGGCCTATCAAGAACAGCAGAAAAAAATCAAGAAGATGAAAGAAGCGATCAAGCGCCTGAAGGAGTGGGCCAACCGTGCCAATCCGCCGAACGAAGGACTTCACAAGCGGGCGCGGAATATGGAACGGGCACTCGAAAGGATGGAGAAGCTGAGCCGTCCTGCCCTCGACCGCAAAAAAATGGGCATCCAGCTTGAAGCGGCAGACAGGAGCGATAAAGATGTGATTGAAATGAGAGATGCCGCAAAGTCATTCGGAAACAGGGAGCTGTTCAAACAGGCAAACCTGCTGCTGCAATTCAGGGAACGGGCGGTGATTGTCGGAGAGAACGGCACAGGTAAATCGACGCTTCTTAAAATGATTCTTGGTGAAATGGAACCTGACAGCGGCACGGTCCGGCTCGGCAGCAATGTAAAAGCCGGTTATTTGTCGCAGCATGTTTATGATCGCGAAAAGGATGTCACGGTGCTTGAAGCTTTCCGTGAACAAGTGGCGGTGACGGAAGGGCATGCCAGGCATATACTGGCCAGGTTCTTATTTTACGGCCATGCGGTTTTCCGCAGGGTGAACCAGCTCAGCGGCGGGGAGCGGATGAGGCTCCGGCTTGCTCAGCTCATGTACCAGGATATCAACCTGCTCATTCTGGATGAGCCGACAAATCATCTTGATATTGAGTCGCGCGAGGTTCTTGAGGAGGCGCTTGAGGATTTCAACGGCACCTTGCTTGCCGTATCACATGACCGCTATTTTTTAAATAAACTTTTTGAAAAGATATACTGGATAGAGGCTGGAAGCCTGCACTCATTTGGCGGGAATTACAGTTGGGCGCGCGCCAAGATGGAGGAAAAAAGAGAAAAGGAAGCATCTGCAAAGGAAAGAGGAACCTCAAAACCGGCCCATGCTGTTAACGCTGGGCAGATATCCGTAAATAAAGGCAAGACACCCGAAGAACTGGAAAGCAGCTTAGAGGAAATTGAAATAAGGCTGTCAGCACTGAATGGTGAAATGGCTGAGGAACAGAATGTGGAGCGCCTTCATGTACTTCAGCTCGAAAAAGAAAAGCTTGAAGGCATGGAAGAAGAGCTGTTTGCCGAACTGGAAAAACTGATGGAAACAAACATATAGAAGCCGATAAATTAGGTGAAGCAAAGAAGCGTACGGTTCTCATCAGAGAGGTACGCTTCTTTTTCAGCTTATCATTTTTTCATTTCCATTCGATTTGCTGTGTACCTGCTGGCATTTTGCCTGTAAGCAGCGGATTTGTATTTGTGTCCTGTATGATGATATCAACGTCATACTGATTGTAAACCGTCGCATATCCCCCCTCAAGCTGTTCACTGTCAACGGTTTTCTTTGAAATTTCCAACAGCACCTGCCCGACAATTTCTTCAGCTTGTGACTCATCAGTGGCGGAATCGGCTTGAAAGATGAGCGTGATTTTTTGGTCATCAAGATCCGTATTCACAAGTGCAATCGGCTCGCTGGTTTCATAATCAGCCTTAACTTTGCCCAGCGTTGATTCGGTGATGGCAAGGGAATCAGCGAGCTGTGTGCCTCTGCTTGCATCGGCCTCATTTCCGGTAATCTCACCGGGGGTTTCTGTTTTCTTTTCCTGATTACATGCTGTTAAAAGCCAAAATGACAGAAAAGCGGCAGCGAGCATAATCAGCAGCTTTTTCACATTTTTCATTCCTTTCATGTTATCTCGTTAGTTATAAGGCGAAAAGAAACTGAAAACGTTACAGCAATTTTAAAAAAGCTCCATCAAACGGGTTGCTGATTCAGTTCGGCACTCGCTATCCGCAAGGAATCCTGGAGCCTCTTCAGCGTCACATACACTCTCCCCTGGTCCGCTATCCCTGCAACGAGAAAAAGTGGGTGCATTTTCGAGGTGCCCCAATCGTCATCGAAAAATAAGAAAACAGCCTGGAATCCTGACGTGACCAGGCTTCAGGCTGTTTAATGAGTTCGCTGGATGTTCAGGATTTTTTTCAGGGAAAAATTATTGGCCCTGATTCCTCAGCTCTTCCAGCTTATCTGCATATGCTTGCACTTTTTGATCGATTCTCTCGACTTCTTTGTCGATCTCTTCCCTCTTTTTTGCTTGCTCATCTTCAACCATGCTCAGCAGCAATTGTTTCCGTTCTTCATTCATTGTGGTCAATTTCTCTGAAAGTCCGTCGGAAATCATATCCTCATTTTTCATCATCCGTATTGCATGCAGCATACGGGATGTTTCGGTTTTAACGGCCCCGGTAAGCGTCATGGCTGCTTTGTCGATGTTCAATTTTTGAAAAGAGATGGCAAATGTCCCTTTTGGAGATTGCCTTCTTACACTATGGATATCAACCCACCGGGGCACCCATTTTTTAGTCATTTGATCGTTCAGTTCTTCGGGACTATCGGCTGGGAGATACTCGCCGTTTCCTGCTGCAGCAACTTCTTTCAGCTGGTTTTCCGCCTCCTGATCGACATCGAATCCGATAATGTTCACGTTACGGCCATCGTTGGCTTCTGCAAACTTTTTGGCTTCTTCAATCGGATTGCCATCACAGGTTTCCGCGCCATCGCTCACGATGTAAATGGTAAGATCCCCATTGTATTGGCTGCCCGCTTCGCCTGCTTTTTGAATGGCGGCAGCCAGGGGCGTCCAGCCTTTTGCATCGACATTGGCGACAGCCTTATAAAACTGCTCTTCGTTGTAATCCTGCATGGTATATATTTCTTCGATCCCATTGCAGGAAACGGTTTTATCCTTATCCGCCTGGGTGCCTTTATGGCCGTATACAAACAGTGACATCTCATTATCACTGCCGATCGTTTTTGCGAAACTTCTGACCGCCCGCTTGGCCGTCTTCATTTTTTGTTCGCCCTTCACATCAAGCAGCATACTGGAGCTTGCGTCCAATAAAATGATCGCCTTTCCTTTCTCTTGCTGATTAACTTCCGGGGAGCCAATCAATTGATCGAGTTCGGGAAACATCGGTTCATCAAAGTCCGGCTCAATCCCTGCCAGGTCATTTGCCGCGCTGGCATAGGCATTACTTCCGAGATGGTAAAGGAGAGCCTTGTATAATTGGCCGGGATCGTCTGTCATCTCTGCTGTTTCAGCTAATTTTCGCTTTGTTTCTTCTTCAATTCCTTTTAGGGCATTAACCGGAGCCCAGTGGGAGGTTTCATCTTCAAAACTGAATTCTGACGTGAGAATTCCCGGTTTTGAATTTTGCAGGTCTTCGATGGTTTCCTGGAGGATCATGTCATTGATGGGAACAAGTATTTCAGAATCTTCACTGTCACTGCTGCTGTCCTGTCCGGCCTCGTTTTCACTCACTGTCCCCTTAACTTGTTCGTCAGGCTTCTGTTCATCAACTGCTTCATTGCTGCAAGCCCCTGTAACAAAAATCATCAAGGCTGCAAGCAAAAGCTTTCTGGCTTTCAAAGCATGCACCTCTTTCCAATGACGAATTAGTATGTATTTTTATATCTAAAATATAGTTTAACTGTAAGGTATTTCCTGAACAAGTTTAAAGCTCCCGCTTCTTTTCAAATGAGAGAAAGGAATTATTTTATATATATAGAATCAGGAGGACATGGGATTTTAATTTGATGTTAGCGGAAGGCGGGAAGCTGAATTGGAAAAAATTTATACGGAGATGGCGGGACTTTCACTGGAAAAAGCCCGCATTGATGACCTGGCAAATATTCAGGAACTGCTCGTCCAGGCCGGGAAGTGGCTTCAGGAAAAAGGTCTTGAACAGTGGGATTACTATGTTCACGACATTGATGGAAATACGGCGGACGTGATTGAATCAATCGAAAGGGGGAGTACGTATCTTCTAAAGGACGGCCTAGTGAACGCGGGCACAATTACAGTTGAGACATCACCGGGTGAGTGGGACCGTGGAGTATGGGAGGAAGAAGCTTCCGGTGCTGATGCAGCATATGTTCACAGGCTTGTTGTGAACCGTTTCTATGCCGGCCGGGGAATCGGCGAAAAACTCCTGAACTGGGCTGAAGACCATGCGGAACAACAGGGGAAAACACGGCTTCGGCTCGATTGCCTCGCTTCAAACGAATCACTTAATGCCTACTACAAGCGAATCTTTCCCTTCAAAGGGGTATCACCCTATTTCGGCGGTCACAGCAAATATGAAAAGAGGATCGGCAAGCCGGTTTGATTGCCTGGCAATTGCCAGGCAATTGCCAGGCATTATTTGCAACTAGCTATTGCCAATTGGTGGTAGTTTAGATTCTACCTCAAACTCCTTCTTGCTCATTTCGAAGTTTAGTAGTGAGAGGAGGAGTTGTAATGAAAAAATTACTGAGTATTTTATTTGCAGCAATTCTTGTTTTTGGCATGCTTCCAGGTTCTACTTCAGCACAAACCTATACTTTCAACAGCTGGAGCGAGCTGGAGAAGTTTCTGGCCCAATACGACATAAAATTGAAGGATGTATTTGGCGATTATTATCAAAGCCGTCAGTCAGTAGAGAAGGAAGAACCGGCGCCTGCTCCAGAACCGGCACCTGCTCCAGAAGAGGAAACGAGCGAGCCTGAACCAGCGCCAGTTCCAGAACAGGAAATAAGCGAACCTGCTCCTGCGCCGGCCAAGCCGGCACCTCAGCCTGAAGAGAAACAGCCGGCAGAGGAAACACAATCGACTTCTTTAAGCCAATTTGAACAAAAGGTTGTTGAACTGACAAACGCAGAAAGGGCAAAAGCTGGACTTGCTCCTTTGAAAGTTTCTGAAGAGCTGTCCAAAGTAGCCCGGGCCAAGTCAGCAGACATGCGTGATAATAATTACTTTTCACACCAGTCTCCGACATACGGCTCACCTTTTGATATGATGAAGCAATTCGGCGTTTCTTACACAGCTGCCGGTGAAAACATCGCAGCAGGACAGAGAACCCCGGAAGAAGTGGTGAACGCCTGGATGAACAGCGCCGGACACCGCAAGAATATCATGAGTTCCAGTTTCACTCACATTGGTGTAGGATATGTGAGCGGTGGTTCTTACGGCCACTATTGGACTCAGCAATTTATTCGGTAATACGGACTGCGGCCGCATGATTTATTCATGCGGTCTTTTTTCGTTAATGGAGTATTAAATCAGCAAGGAAACATTCCTACACAGTGACCAATTTTAAGAATAAGGATAAATGCAGCCCGTTCGTTGAATGAACCAAAACAGCACTCTATATAAAACGAACCCTCCGGCCTCCTTCGAACTTTCTTCAGCGGTCCTCAGTACTGAAATTCACAGCGTATTCCGTCACCACTAATGCAGTTTCCGGCGATCCGGCTTCAATTGTTGAGGTGTTCCACGCAGAATTATTTTTAAATGCATCTGCTTTTCTTTTTTTCTTGTAAGTTATCTTTTAAAATGAAATATCTATTTTAAAATTTGACAGTTTCTTTTTTTACTCTATTTCTCTGAAGGCTCCTCTGTTGGGTGACTGTTGACCATTAACAGGGTCTCAGGCTGCTCCAATTGTCCGCAATTCCAATATGTTTTAAAGTGAAAATAAAGAATCGCCAACAAGCAAAAGGGGTGAAGCCGTTTGCCTGGTATCCAGATAAAACGCATTTATGAACAGCCTGACCCAAAGGATGGGATCCGGATTTTGGTAGACCGCGTATGGCCGCGCGGCGTCTCGAAGGAAAAGGCGGCTCTCGACCGCTGGATGAAAGATATTTCACCGAGTCCTGAGCTGCGAAAATGGTTTAACCATGACCCGGGGAGGTTTGAACGATTCAAAGAAGAATATGAAAAAGAACTGGCCAATGACGAAGAAAAAATGGAACTGGCGGAAACAGTGAAGGAACAGGCTTTATATCAGCAAATTACACTCATTTTCAGCGCAAAGGACGAGTGCCATAATCATGCCATTGTCCTGAGAGACTGGCTGAATCGATAAGGGGGAGTTATATAATGAAAGAATTTGTAGGCAAATGCGATCAATGCGGGAAAGATATTTATTGTCTGGAAGGATTTTTGAATGGCGTGAAAGATGACAGCGGAAAACTTCTCTGTTTTTCATGTGCGGATGGAGAGGGAGAGACCCGGCCCTCAACAAAGTAAAACCGTGCATTTACACCGATATATTTCCGGGGGGTTATCTCGGATGCAGGGCTAAAGGAGCTGAAACAAATGAACAAAGATGAAATCCGCCAGCAAGTATGGCGGCAGATGGAAAAAGAGAAGGCGGGCCGCTTTCCTTTTCCGCTTGCAGGTAGAATACCGAATTTCAAGGGTGCTGAAAAAGCAGCCGGCCATATTGTAACGCTCGATGCATATAAAGAGGCTGCTGTCGTAAAGGTGAATCCGGATGCTCCGCAGCTTCCATTACGGGCCCAAGTGCTGAAAGACGGCAAAGTGCTGCTCATTCCGACTCCCCGCCTGAAGGCCGGTTTCATCAGGATCGACCCGGAAAATGTACCGGACGGGGAAGAACGGAAAGCTGCAAGCCTGAAACATATGAAAAGCTATGGGAAGGAAATCCCGCTTTCGGAAATGCCGGAAATCGATTTGATTGTCGTCGGTTCCGTTGCTGTTCACCGGGACGGAAGGCGTATCGGAAAAGGGGCAGGTTTTGCCGATAGGGAATATGCGATCATCAGGGAACTCGGCAATCGCCCAGTTCCGGTTGTCGGAACTGTTCACAGCCTCCAGTTGTCGAAAGAGGACGTGCCGCGGGATCCTTATGATGTGACATTGGATTGGATTGCGACAGAACGAGAACTGATTAAAACTGAATCGCCATACAAAAAACCTGAAGGCATTCTCTGGGAGCGGGTGACTGAGGAAGAACAGAAAGAAATGCCTGTACTTGAAGAAATCAGGCGCCTTGGCCGATAAAGATAGGAGTATGGCATTCAGAGTTTCACCTCATATTTTGACCTGTTTTACATAGGTGTAAAACGAAAAATTTTTGTATGACAGGAAGTGGCGGAAATGGCAAAACAGCAGGAACATAATTATTATGAAAGCGCCTATATGCAGCTGCCGCAAGCTGGAGGTTATCCCCAGGGCCGTATATGCACAGGGGATTACGATCCCCGCTAAAACGTCCTGTGAATAATGTTTTTAAAAAATTGGAGGGACGATTCGCCCTGAATCGTCCCTGAAAGTCTTGTTCTGGCAATAGGAGGGGCCACTGCGACTCCTCAAAAAGCCCGAATATTAACATTGAGTTTGTTCCAGGGGTTTCCAAACCCCTGACTTACCTGCGCCCAATTTCCGTCAGGCAAGCTGCTTAAACAGATGTTTATCTAACCTTCACCTTGCGCATTCTTTTCATGAATGTCAAAGACTTTCCTGTGCCGATAGCGACAGCTTCAAGAGGCTCGGCTGCCAATTGGACAGGAACGACAATTTCCTGGCTGAGCCATTCCTCCAACCCTTTCAGCAAGGATCCCCCGCCGGTAAGGACGACGCCGGTATCAACGATGTCTCCACTCAGCTCGGGCGGGCAGTCTTCAAGCGTGCTCCGTATTGTTTCCAATACTTGCAGAACAGACTCTTTGATTGCTTCCTGGACTTCGGCTGAAGAAAGGGTGATCGTCCGGGGCAGCCCCTGGATCATATCGCGGCCCTGGACTTCCATTGTCATTTCCTCATGTTCAATCGGCGCATATCCGATTTCCATCTTGATTTGCTCTGCTGTCCGCTCGCCAATCAGCAAATTATATTTCTTTCTGATGTAATGAACAATGTCTTCATCCAGCTGGTCACCACCGACTTTGACAGCCCGGCTGGCCACAACGCCTCCAAACGAAATGATGGCGACTTCGGTCGTGCCGGCCCCGATATTGACAGTGACGTTGGCGATCGGTTCATCAACCGGCAGCCCGGAACCGATCGCCGCGGCCACGGGTTCTTCTATGACATCGACTTGCTTTGCCCCGAAGCTTTTAATGGCATCCTGGATTGAGCGCCTTTCCACAGATGTCGATCCGGACGGTATGGCGACGACGACATTTGGCTTTCTCACTGACATGCCGATCTTTTTACTGACGACCTTCATGATTTCTTTCAGCATGCTGATTGTAATATCATAGTCTGCGATGACTCCGCCTTTAAGAGGGCGGATTGCCAGCAGATCGCCATGGGTTTTTCCGATCATTTCTTTCGCTTTTGTGCCGACGGCAGTCACTTCGTTTGTAGATGCATTGACTGCAGCCACTGAAGGCTCGTTATATACAATTCCTTTGCTGGTATGATAGACAAGTACATTAGCGGTACCTAAATCGATCCCGATTTCTTCATTTCCAAACATTTATAATCATCCTTTTAAACAGCTTTTAGCATAATATTTCTGCTGAAAATATTTTTTCTGGGGGGAATCGGTTTTAGGCAAATTTGGCAAAGGGAAAAGAAGAAAGATCGAACAGACTTTTTCCCTATAAATTTACAAAATTTTTTCCTCTTTCTGATATAATGAAAATGTTATATGGTCCAAAAGACTTAATTAGTCGAAGGTGAAAGTAAAGGATGATGCCGAGTGATCGGGTTATGGACAGGTATACTTTTTATCCTGTTTGCCGCAGGTTTCTTCATCGCATATGAGCTCATAATGTTAAAGAGGCATTTTTATAATCAATTGAAGTCTTCAAGTGATATTGTATTTCGGCTTCAGCTTAAGCCGGAACCTAAGTTTATTTACATAGCAGACGCTGTGCATAAGACCATGGGATACTCACCAGAAGAACTGAAAAAAGATCCCTATATCATTTTCAATCAAGTTGCACCGGAATACTTCAATCAGTTGTATGACATGATTTTCAATGATAAACAAAAGACGGATATCAGAACATTCATGTGGACCAGAATGGACGGTGAAGTGTGCTGGCTTGAGACACATATCAGCCGGTATTATGACCGGAAAGGTAATGTAAAAGGAATCAACGGAATAGCAAGGGATGTTACCGAAAAGGTCAGGAATGAGCAGAAACTAAAAAAACTGAGCTATTTTGATTCCCTGACAGGCTTGTATAACCGGAATTATTTTGAAGAATATTTAGGGAAGGCTGATGAAGGTGTTTTCCCGCTCGGTATTGTCATGTGCGATATCAATGATCTGAAGGTGACCAATGATCAGTTTGGGCATCACAGCGGGGACGAATACTTGAAAAATGTCGCCCGGATTCTGAAAAAAATCGCCAATGGAAATGCTCTCGCTTTCCGGACGGGCGGAGATGAATTCATTCTTTTGTATCCTGCTGTTCGATCGGCAACCGAGCTTGAAGGAAATAAACTCGTCCTGCGCGGGGAACTTGAAGGCTATTCATACCTCGGCCGGCCGCTGAAAGTGTCGCTTGGCGTCTCGGTTGCTTATAATAATGTTGAACTGGCAGAGAAACTGAAGACTGCAGATGCTCTCATGTATAAAGAAAAACGGAGGATCAAGCAGGATTGCATTCATGTCCGATGACGGCGTTCTATGGAAAAGGGGGGAGAAATTGAAATCCCCGCTTATTGTGCTTTTAGTGAATTTCTTGCTGCCATTGATAATGAAGGAACCTTATGGAATGATGCAGAAACGTGTAAGTCCAAAAAGGCGTAATTTGATTGCCTTGGTCCGAGAGGAAGCGAGCGATATCCATGTTTTCACCTTATGTTTCAACACCATTTGAACTATTCGGCCCCGGCCATATTGCTGTATTGGTTTTGTTTATTCTCGCTGCCGCAGGCTTACTTTTATTCAGATTCCGACTGCGGGAAAGTACATTCTTAAAAGAGACGACGCGCTGTACCTTTTTCACAGCCCTTGTCCTGTCCGAGGTTTCTTTTCAAATATGGGCTGTTGCAGCCGGGGTATGGAATGCAAGGGAGTATATCCCAATCGAACTTTGCTCAATAAGCACTTATTTTGCCCTTTTTATATTGCTGACAAAAAAAGAAAAGTGGTTCGGCCATTTTTATTTCCTTGGACTCCTTCCGCCTATGCTTGCCATGCTGACTCCTGAATTATACTACGGTTTCCCGCATTACATGTTCCTGAGATTCTTTCTGCAGCACATGATCATTCCACTCACTGTATTCTTTTTCATGTTTGTTTATCAATATAGGCCGTCCTGGCGTTCATTGTTTCAATCGATCCTGTTTTTGAATGTCTATGCCATTCCGATTTTTGCTGTGAATCGCTTGATCGGCGCCAACTACCTGTTCCTTGCCGGAGCACCCGAAGTGAAGACGCCGCTTGACTATCTTGGCAGCGGGGTATGGTACTACGTGCATCTGGAACTGATTGTGTTTGGCTCTTTTGCATTGTTATATGCACCATTTCTGTTCAAAGATAAAAAAATAAAAACAAAAAAGCCCGGCGATGTGGAGCCGCCAGTCTGAGCCCGAACACTTCCTGTTTTGAAGGAAGTGTTTTTTGTTACCGTATTAGAAATAAAAATTGTCAGCAAAGAAGTGTTTTGACAGTTATTGTGGAGAAAATCAAAATATAACGCTTAATCACAATTGAATTCACAGGTTAAATCAGAAACGAAGCAAATTTGAGCGCTGAGCTTTTCTTTTGTAAGAGGTTATTCCATTAAAGGGTCCCTAAGTTAAATAATGTGATATAGAAAAATGCTCAGCGATCCAGTAGTGATCTGGCAAAAGAAAAAACAAGCAGGTAGATTCTGTCTAATGTCTAACTTATAAAGAGTAGAGAGGAGGAACTGAATATGAATGTGAAAACTGCTGATCTGTGTGACGACTATGCCAGTGAACTTGCCATTTGCAAGAAGGAGTTTAAACATTTCGGCAAGGTTAAGCGATTTTACGGGCCGATCCATACGGTGGATGTATTTGAGGATAATGTGCTTGTAAGAGAAGCGCTCGAAACAGTGCCGGAAGGGTCTGTACTCGTTGTGGACGGCGGCGGTTCAAGAAATGTGGCTTTGATGGGTGACCGGCTTGGAGACATCGCGGTTTCACGGAAGCTTGCTGGTGTCATTATCCATGGATGTGTAAGGGATTCGGCTGATCTCAATGAACTTGAGGTCGGGATCAGGGCGCTCGGCACCGTTCCGCTGAAAAGCAAAAAGGAAGGGAAGGGCGAGCGGGACATCGTCCTGTCTTTCGGGGAAATTGAATGGACACCGGGGCACTATGTATACGCGGATGAGGACGGAATTGTCGTCGCATCCCGCAACGTAATCGAACAATAATGAAAAAGCGGGAGGCACATTGAGTGCTCCCCGCTTTTGCTTAAAAGGACAAATGGATACAGCAGCAGCCGGGATTATCCCTTTTGCTGCTCAAGCACGTTGGCAAGAACATGCTTTTTGTAGCTCTCCACTTTTCGTTCTTGAAGGCGATTGATGCCGATCTTCTTCAATTCGCTGACGTACCAGCCTTTGCTTCCTTGATGCATAAAACAAACACCCTTTCTGATCAGAATTTAAGATATTTACATATCCAGCCGGTGCCCATTCTAACATCCGTGAATTCTGACCGAAAGAGTGCAGCAAAAGGAAATGAAGATTCATACGAAATGCCCCGGATTGCCTGGCAATTGCCAGGCAATCATAGGTCTTAATACCCAACCTTGTATCGCTGCAGGAGCGTTTGTCAGCGGATGAGCCGGATAATTCGCTTCATGATGAATAGGAACAGGACAGCTGCAGCAGCCAGGGCGGCGGTTTTCAGGCTCCATAGGGTGGAAAACAGGGATGACGATTCGGTTGAGCCGGTTGTTTCCCCGTTGACAGGTGTGCTTTTTTGATCAGATGGAGCCGGCCGTTTCAGCTGATTATTCAACAGGGTGCGGTCGCCCTCGCCTGTTACTGTCAGTATGCCGCTTTCACTGACAGATGTGTCCGTTTCTTCATTCAGCCCGGCTGTGTAATAAAGAGTTTCATCAACTTTGAACGTTTTGTTTCCGGCTGCGGTGAGTTCCGTGCCTTCATCAATTGAATGGGTTGTAAAATGGTCGAAGCCGTAGTCAAGCAGCGCTCTTGTATCCCTGTATGCTGCATTGCTTGACGGGGCGTTCATTACCACTGCAGCCCATTCAGAATTGCCGCGGCTTGCTGTCGTAACAAGGGTGAATCCGGCTTTACTTACGTAGCCGTTTTTCCCCCCGGTTGCTCCTTCGTATAGCCTGAGCAGCTTATTGTGATTCAACAAAGTGGTATCCCAGCTTTTTCCTTTCCAGGGGAGTTCATTTGTACCGAAAATTTCCCTGAATTCAGGGTTTTCCATCGCATAGGCTGTAATCATTGCCATGTCTTTCGCTGTAGTAACGTGTGACTCTTCAAACAGTCCATGAGGATTTGTGAAGTATGTGTTTTCCACCTTCACCCTTTCCTGAAGAAAATGATTGATCTGACTTTCAAACGATTCACCGTTCTTTTCAAGATACTCGGCAATCGCATAGGAAGCATCATTTCCCGAATTGATCATCATGCCCTGAATCAGCTTCTTTAATGGTACCTCTTCGCCTTCTTCAAGGTACACCGTTGTGCCTTCAACTTCGGTCGCTTCCTTAGATACCGTGATAACGTCATCCAGGTCGCCTTCTTCGATCGCCAGTGCAGCAGTGGCGATTTTCGTGATGCTGGCCGGATACATTGACCGGCTGCCATCTTTTTCAAAGAGTACAGTGCCTGATTTGATATCCGCCAATATGGCCGTTTCACTTTGTATATCAGGCTTGTCTTCCCCGGAAACTGCGGCAGAAGCCGGGTTAGCAGGAAGCAAAACCGCAGCTGCAAGTATCATGATTAAAAAGGAGCTCAATCGCTTAGTTGGCATTTTTTATGTCCTTTCTGCTCAAAAGCTATGATCCTATCAATAGTGTTTCGTCAGGAAAGCCGCGCTTCCGGTAATCGACCATCTGAAAATTATTGAGAATTTTTTCAAAGGACATTAAGTTGAGTCTGCTGGAAGCTGGGGATGAGCGAAAATGTGAATATTTGTTGGGAAGGAACTTGAGAGATTTACATAAGAAGAAATGGAACGCCTGTCAGCATGCTTGGGTATTCCATGAAAATAATGTTGCCGTTTTTGCGGAAATCTAATCAATATTTTCATCCAGCCGATAAATTGTCAAACAGCCGGGGCTGCAATACAATAGGGATGAAGGAACTTTTTGTAAATGGGAGGGTGGCCATGGACTACGCAGCCATTTTTGCAGAGGAACGAATTAAGAATGCCATTAAGGACGGCGAATTTGATGATTTGCCAGGAAAAGGGAAGCCGCTGCAGCTTGAGGACATGTCTCAGGTTCCAGCTGAACTGCGGACAGGATATAAAATTTTAAAAAATGCCGGATTGCTTCCTGAAGAAGTCCAGTTGAAAAAAGACATGGTCACGATCCAGGACTTGATTGATGCCTGTGATGACGAAAAGGAAAAACAGCAATTGGAGAAAAGATTGAACGAGAAGATGCTGAGGTTTACATCCATAATGGAAAAAAGGTCTTTCTCAAGATCGAGGGCCTTTTCAGCGTATAAAGATAAAATATACAATCGTCTAACATAGAACCCTCTGTATTTGAACTGTAACCCGAATAATGGACACTTTGAAAAAAGGTCCTTTATTCGGGTTTTTTGTGTTCAACGATAAAGAACCCGGTTATAATCAACTCAATGAAGAGAACGGGGGAATATCAGTGAGTAAGATCCTCTTCAATGAATTTCAGATTAAACAATTGGAGGCCAACCCTAATGTGTCTCATGTTTCTGACAGGTCAATATCCTACCATCCTGATTTTAAGAAGAAGGCGGTAGAGGAACTCAGGGCAGGCAAAGGGCCTACACAGATTTTTTTGGACCATGGATTTGACATTGAGATGATCGGAAAGGATAAGCCGAAGCAATGTCTCAGGCGGTGGCGCAAAGCCTTTGAACAGTATGGGAACGATGGCTTTGATCATGAACGCAGGGGTAAGGGCAGTTCAGGCCGGCCAGTTTCGAGGAAGCTCTCAGTTGAGGAGAAGCTTAAGAAAGCGGAGGCCCGCATTAAGTTTCTTGAGGCGGAAAACGACTTCCTAAAAAAGCTGGAAGAACTCGAAAGGCAGGCGAAGAAAAAGAAATAGCGAAATCCGACAGATTCCAGCTCATATACCAAACCATTCGGAAGCATCAATTGAGAGGTATGGATGGGTATTTATGCCGTCTGGCAGAAGTTAGTAGGAGTGGCTACCACAGATGGCTGAAGGCAGAGGAGGTAAGGGCACGGAAAGAGAATAACGATAAGGAAGATTCCGTTCTGATCAGGGCAATCTTTGATCAGAAAAAGCAGAAGGCTGGAGCCCTTCAAATAAAAATGATACTTGAAAATGATTACGGCATTGTGATGAATCATAAGAAAATCAGGCGGATCATGCGCAAGTTCAACCTGGTGGCGAAGGTGCGCCAGGCCAATCCTTACCGTAAAATGGCGAAGGCAACCCAGATGCACAGATCCTGTGAAAACCACCTTCAACGCCAATTTAATCAAGGAGAGCCTGGAAAAGTCCTGCTTACGGATATCACCTATCTCCCTTACGGCAAAGGGCAGCTGGCTTATTTGTCCTGTGTGAAGGATGGGGCGACACGTGAAATCCTTGCCTATCATGTCTCCACTACTCTCAGAATGGAACTGGCTTACCACACACTTGATAAATTAATAGAATCACTAAATGGAGTCCTGCATCCCGAAGCCCTCATCCATTCAGATCAAGGGATGCATTATACTCATCCCGTGTTTCAACAGCGGGTGAAGGAATTAGGGTTTATCCAGTCCATGTCACGTAAGGGGAACTGTTGGGATAATGCCCCAATGGAGTCGTTCTTTGGCCACCTTAAGGACGAACTGGACTACAGGGATTGTAGGACATTTGATGAATTAAACCATCAGGTGGATCGTTACATAGAAGAATATAATACACAGAGATATCAGTGGAGTTTACAAAAAATGACCCCGGCTCAATACCGGAGTCATCTTTTGACAGCCTAGTGCTTTTTTTAGATGTCCATTTTATAGGTTACAGTTCAATTGCAGCGGGTTCTTTTACTATTGGAGAAAACTATTCAAAGCCCTCGTGAGCAAGCACCAGGCGCTTCCGTCTCTTGGAAAGGACATAAAAACGGTCCGACTATTTTATAAATAAGTGGCAAAATTGTGAACTTTTATACCACGAATTATTGCCTGATTATCCTAATAAATGGCAGAGGTGACACAACAATCACCAGCGAATTAAGGTCTATTTACCCATATAAATAGAATGATTTGGTATAATAGACACTGATAGAATTACAGTTGCATTACAAGTCGGCAGGGGGCATTGCCACTTATTGGTTGATGGTTTAATGTTAGTCTCGTAGAAAAAAGCTAGGGGGAATAACAACATGAAAAAACATCTTGTGACGATAAGCGGTGCAGTTCTAGGGTTAGCTTTGTTCGGGGGTTCAGCAGAAGCTGCCAGCTATAAAGTACAAAGCGGAGACACATTATGGGGACTATCTAAAAACTATCAAACAACCGTTTCAGAACTTAAAAACATAAATGGACTACACTCAGATACAATTTATATCGGACAAACTCTGACTGTTCCAGACGGACAGGCACAAGTAAGCACATCATCTTCTGTTTACACTGTAAAAAGAGGCGACACACTTTCCGGGATCGGTGCGAAGTATGGGGTTTCTTACCGTTCAATCATGAAGTGGAACAATCTTTCTTCAACAGTGATCTATCCTGGACAGACGCTTAAAGTATCTGGAGGAACTGTCGTGAAGTCAGCTTCCACAACATCAACATCTACAGTAACGCATACCTCTGCCGATGGACGCGCTTTGAGTGCATCACAATTGGTCAACGATGCAAAAGTTCATATGGGAACACCATATGTATGGGGCGGCTCACAGCCGGGCGCTTTTGACTGCAGCGGTTTTATGCATTATGTAATCAATGAGCAGACAAGCATGTCACGCACAAACGTAGCAGGCTACTGGGACCGCATGCAGAGCGTGTCTTCACCGAATGTCGGCGACTTTGTATTCTTTGAAACGTACAAGCCGGGACCATCCCACATGGGAATCTATCTAGGAAATAACAAGTTCATTCATGCGGGTTCTTCAAGTGGCGTAACGATTTCAAGCATGGACAATCCTTACTGGAGCCCGCGTTACCTCGGCGCGAAAAAGCTGGCTCAGTAAGAATCTAAGATGAAATTAGGCAGGTGCACCATGCTCCTGCCTTTTTCTATTCCCTGATAAAAAAAATCTAAACATCAAAATGAATAGTTTACTTGCGTTTTCTTGACACTTCTCCCTGCAGCAAATCGGTACAGGCATCTCCATAACTGGTGAATAAAAAGTAAAACCCCGGAAGTCACTTTTCCGGGGTTTTGTATATACCGTGTTTCAGCACGTGGATGTACAGGTCGAGGTCCTCTAACAATGCATCCGGCTTTTTGGTTAACTCATCCGGATGCTCTTTATAGAATTCGCCGTATTTGTTCCCGAGATACTCGAACAGAGCCATCGTAATTTCAATTGCTTTATCACGCGGCAGTCCGTCAACAAGCATATCATCTTTCAGGAATTGAAAAATGTACTGGGTGTTGACCGGTTCCATCGTTTCCCGCTTGGACATGATCAATTGCATCAGCTCATCCTTGAGGGAAGGCGGCGGCTGGTATACAGCGGTCATGATGATTTGATATTCGTGCGGGTATAAAACGGCCATTTCCAGTTTCCTTATGATGAAACTCTTGACGTTTTCAAAAAAATCAACACTGTCATCTTCAAGGGACTTCGTATCTTTCATTATTCTACCGAAAATGAAATCGATCGAATGTTCGACGACGAAAAGATACAGGTTCTTCTTGTTTTTAAAATAATGGAACAGTATGCCTTTGGAAATATCGGCACGGCTGGTGATGGTGTTTGTGGATGCATTCTTATAGCCGTGCCTGGCGAACTCTTCCACACAGACCTGGATAATCCGATTCTTTTTTTCTTCCGGCAAGTTCATAAATGCTGTGTTCAACATAAACACCTTCTAAGTTATACCGTAATGTCTTTTCTGCGGTAAATCATGTAAGCTGAAATTGTGCTTAGGATTATTATAGCTGTCATGATTGCCAGATACAAAGGCTTAATCTCAGAGTTGTTGATGATGTATGCCGGGTCGACGTATTCAAACGGCGTGAGATACTTCAAGTTTTCCAGCTTCTCCGCCAGTCCCTGGACAATATCAAGGAAATAGGTGACAAGGACAAGTCCAAGCGACAGGGATACGACCATCCGGTTTTTCCTCAGGAAGCTTGAGGCCATAAAAGCGATGCCGCCAAAAGTCAGATGAAGGAGAAGCGGTGCAGCAGATATTAATGCGAATGTTTCGGCGTCCACTGAGTCATCACCTGACATCCTGAAACCGAGATAGTTGATCAAGCTGATTGCCCCATTGAAAATTAAAATGTTTGTCAGGACGGCGAGCAGCTTTTCGGTGACAATTCTCGTCCTCGTTACAGGCTTTGACAGCAGAAATTCAGCTGTCTTATCACCTTCTTCTTTTACAAGCATGTTGGCAGCCATGATTGAGACGTAAATGCTTCCGAACAGTGTTACAAAAAGATAGCCCTCAATGGCATAAAAGCCAAGAACAGTAGAGAAGCCAAGCTCGTCAATATTGAAAGCTTTGAGCATTCCTTCCGGATAGGCTTCCATCATTTTTTCAATGCTCTCCTGCTGTTTGGCAAACTCGGGATAAATGCTGAGCATCAAAAAGATCAGCCCTCCCAGCGCCGCCACCCATATCCAGAGGGATTTTTGGGACTTTAATACTTCGCGTTTATAAATCATCATTCAGCCCTCCTTACTGATCCTTCTCATAATAGTGCATGAATACTTCTTCAAGCGACGGTTCTTCAATTAAGATATCGCGGAACGGCACATTCTGCAGTCTTTCCAGCAAAAGATGGGTGTTGCCGCTATAGAGGAACTTCACACCATGTGCAATTTTTTCTTTCTGGATGATCCCTTCAAGGCCGGGATCGTAATCGCGGTCATCATCAAAAAGGATGCTGACATTTTTAAACTGGTTTTTCCGTAAGTCCTCAATGCTTTCCACTTTGATAAGTTTTCCTTCTTTGATGATGGCAACCCGGTCACAAAGCTTCTGGACCTCCCCTAAATAATGGGAGGAGAAGAAAATCGTTGTGCCGTTAGCCCGCATTTCCCTCAGTAAGTCAAAGAAGATATTTTGCATCAAAGGGTCAAGCCCTGAAGTTGGCTCATCCAATATTAAAAGTTTTGGATCATGAAGCAGGGCCTGGACAATGCCGATCTTCTTTTTGTTTCCAAAGGAAAGGTCTTCAATTTTCCTGTTGAGGTCGAGGTCAAGCCTTTCTGCAAGTTCTATTATCTTATTAGTATGATCTCCGCCGTAAAAGCCCGCTGAGTATTTCAGAAGTTCAATGGCTTTCATGTCATCATAATAATGGACTTCAGACGGCAGATAACCGATTTGTTTCCGGATTTCTTTAGACTCTTTGACAATATCAAGGCCAAGGATGGAAGCCGATCCTTCACTCGGATAGATAAAGTTAAGCAACGTCCGGATCGTGGTGCTTTTTCCTGCACCATTCGGGCCGATAAAGCCAAAAATTTCTCCCTCTTCAACAGAGAAAGTGACATCTTCAATGCCGCGGTTTTTTCCATAAAACTTGGTTAGTTTTTTGATATCAATTACACTCACAGATCATACCTCCCTATCTGTTGACCAGTAGGTCAATCGATACTTATATTGTACTCTTCGTTGACCAGGTAGTCAATCGTTTTCATAAACATTCTCTGATCCGGAATTTTCCTTTTATTAGTTTGAATCGTTTCCGTAATTGTAAGAAACGGGCGGCCAATAGGGCGGAATTTCTTTTTATAATTAGGGTAAGCATAGACTGCATGTATGAAAGTTTATAAATGTCGTTCCTTTGGCATGAATGTGTATTTAAATAGTAAAGTCGGATTTCGTGATAAGCCTCCTTGGCCGTTCCATACTGCAGGACATTAATATGCAGGGCGCTGGAAGCAGCCGTCCCGAGACTTTGACTCCGATTTTTCGATTAATAAAATAAACAGATCTTATTATGAAAAAGGGAATGAACCTGAAAAGACAGGGGGAATAAGGCATGTCACTGCTGACTAGATGGCTTGAAAGCCTCGCCGAATCAGTTGAAATAAGCGAGAGATGTTTGCGGCAGATGAGTCCTTTCAGTACATGTGAAAAATGTATTGAGGTATGCCAGGAAGAAGCACTTAAGATAACAAATGGAAAAGTGGAAATTACCGAGGAGCACTGCACTTCGTGCGGCAAGTGCATGACAGTTTGCCCGGTTCATGCAATAGAGGGAAGTGTGCCAAGGCGTGATGTGATTGAAGATACAATGATTCAAAATGCGGAGGTGGTCCCTCCGTCTGTCGGTGAATGGCTGTATTACGCGAGTAAAGGAATCAAAAAATTGGCAGTACTCCATGTCGGCTTGCACAGCCGAAGCTGGCCGGAGAGCCTTCATGAGCCAAACCGAATCCTTTCCAAAATGGGCGAACCGGAAATTGCATTGACTGATACTGTGCCTGTTCCGGAAGAAAAAGAAATGTCCCGCCGTGATTTATTTCGGTTCGTCGGCAAGGAAAGCAAGGTACTGGCAATGTCGTCCCTTACTCCCGCAAAATGGCGCTATAATCATCAATCCTTTTCGATCAACCGGGCTTTTCCGGAATGGATGTTTTACCGGGTGGAATTGGACAGGGCAGCCTGTACACTGTGCGAGGTCTGCTTTAAGCTCTGTCCGAACCAGGTATTTACCGTTGACAGGGAAAGGGGAGAGCTCCGGATTTCTCCAGGAAGTTGCAATGGCTGTGAATTATGCGTGGACGCCTGCCGGGAAAATGCAGCAGCAGTGACAGAGCATATCGCCCCGCGGGAAGAGGGTATTGCCAGCATAATAGAAAAAACATGCATGTCTTGCGGGCAGCCTTTCCTTGACTGGGATGAAGCAGGGGATTCATGCCATATCTGCTTGAAAAAAGCGGAGAATAAAAGCAGTTTCTTTTAAATTTTGGG
Organism: Bacillus marinisedimentorum; assembly: GCF_001644195.2. Lineage (NCBI taxonomy): Bacteria > Bacillati > Bacillota > Bacilli > Caryophanales > Bacillaceae > Bacillus > Bacillus marinisedimentorum. The sequence goes on from NZ_LWBL02000043.1 coordinate 50,890, forward strand.
GCCTTCTCTTAAGTGATTTATGTTTATACCGTTATATTAGACGTCATTGTACGTTCAGATTAGCAGTCCAGCCTGATCACCGGCTGCTATCGCCTATGCGGGGCTGTCCCTTTCTTCTACAGCCCCGCTTGTTTATGCGCCGCTGAGCAGGCGCCTTGCGCTTAACTCATGAAGGAATTATTTTGGCGCAGCGGCTATTTTTGCAAACTAACAATATAAGAAACGCAAGAGGCAAAACCCCCGGACAGGCGCCGGGGGTTAATATTTCACCTGGAATTTTTGATAGGTGCGTGCTTTATCGGATTCCATTGTCTCAATGTTATCGACCTTTGAAAATCCGTTTCCTTCTTTAAGCGCTTCCGTGAATGATTCGATATTTTCAAGCGTACCTGAAGCTTCGATTTCAACGGTTCCATCCGAGTTGTTGCGCACCCAGCCTTTTATGCCGGAAAAGTCAGCCTGCTGCTTTGTGAAATGCCGAAATCCGACGCCCTGGACTTTCCCATGGACAATCATGTGCCTCATGACTCTGTTTTCATCGCTGTGATTTTGCTGTTGATTTGATACAGGTGGGGTCTTTTTAAGCCGGTCTGTTATTTTTTCCAAAAAAGAGCGCCCTTCTGTCATGGTGTTCCCTCCGTTCAAGAACTATACTTCCGCCTACTTGTTTTCCCGGTTTAAAACAAACCTAAACGAGTGGGAAGAATAGGAAGCAGTATTTCGGTTTGTATTAAAGGAATAAAGGGTATGAATGTATAAATTATATAGTAGTTGTATATTCATTCGCCGCATTGTGATCTAAGGGAAACGGGGAGGAAAAATGTATGGAGATTGTTAAGCAGCTCAAAGGCCTTGAAAGTCTGTATACGAACAGTCGAATGGTATTGTCCCTGTATTTAAGCAATGATCACAGCAACGATTACCAGAAAAGGGATATCTGGCGGATTCATTTGAAAAACGGCCTCAAAGATATCGAGAAAAATATTATGGCTGTCGGAAACAGTATTGAAATCCAGTCGTTCCGCCTTGTGAAGCAAAAAGTCGAGAAAGAATTGAATGAACATAAACTGCAATTCAAGCGGGGGTTCGTTTTATTCGCAAGTCAGGACAAAGTCGTATATAAAGACCTCCAGGTGCCGGTGGACAATGAGTTCTACTGGCGTGACGAGCCTGTCATCGATCCTCTGGAAAGCCTTTATAAAAAATTTCCGCGCTCCGGCATCGTCGCTTTTAACCATGAACATGCACAAATTCTTGATGTCGAATTGGGCGAAGTGAAGGATTCTCAGCTCTATGACCTGGAAGTGGACCAGGAAAACTGGCGCAAAATTGAGGGACGGGCTCCATCTTCCATCACAAATGGAAAAGTGAAACACCATGACCGTGACCGCTATGATAAAAGGCTTCATGAAAACATGGTCCGCGAATTCAAAGCACTTGCTCATCAAATTGATAAAACCGCCTACGAAAAAGGATGGGAAGGGGTGTATCTTGCCGGTGTTCCCGATATGCTTCCGCTGCTTCAGGGAACGCTTTATGTGCAGATTTTGAAAACGAGCAGCCAGAACCTGGTTTCCAAAACCCCGCAGCAAATCGTCCAGGAACTTCTGCTTAAATAAGTGGTTTCTTTGTTGGCAGTTAGTAGATAGGTGGAGGTATGATTTGTAGGACTCCTTCGCACGAATACCAGCCAATCGGATTCAGCAGCCTTTAACGAGCTGGCAGGTTTTTCTGGAAGCTGAAGAAAGGGGAATTTATTAAAATTGGCCACTGAGCCGAAACACTTCCTTGCTGACAATTTATACTTTCCTGTACGGCCAAAAAGGGGGCCGCCATTTGCTGGCGGTCACCCTTTTTCTTTATGCTGAATTGCTGCGGTTATTGAATATTGCCTTCAACAGGAGACCCGTCCGATAAAAACCAGGCCAGTGATACTCCTAATCATAGAGGAAAGAAATATAGATAAGGGCAGCTTCGTCTCTGTCTTCGCCTGTTAAGGCACGCCAATCGGCGAGTTTTCTTGTTATTAAGGAAATTATAAAATTTTTGCGTTGTGGATAAAAAGGGAGAAGGGAGTCATCCAGCTCCAGGCGCCAGCAGCTATCGTAGCGGTGATCCCCTTCAGAAGGAAAGATCACCTTCCTGCGGGCACGCCCGCTTATGCGTACGCCGCTAAGCGGGCGCCTTGCGCTTTTGGTCAATGGAGAAGAAGATATTCTGCTAACCTGGTAAATTCGTTTTTTCATGTTTAATCGTGTTATGATGAAAAGTAAGCGTAATCGGAATGTAAAGATTATAAAGAATGAGGGTGATAAAATGCTCGAACAGGCGTTGGACAGGGTTGATGAGGGAGTCATGATCATTGATGCCGATTTCAAAATCGTTTTTTTAAACAGAATGTGTGAGGCCATTCTTGATATTAAACGTGAAAACGCCCTCGGAAAAAACATTGATGAGTTTTTTGATAATCCTCCCGAGCACACTCGGGCCCTTCAGCACACTCTTGAAAAAAATGAAGAGTTTGTCCATGAAGTGCTTCCCTATAAATGGGGCAAATATGATAAGTACTTGAAGCAGGAAACAAAGCTCCTAAAAAAAGAGGGGAAGGTCATCGGAGCCATGACCGAATTCAATGACATCACCGACTTTGTCAGAAGGGAACAAAAGCTGGTGAACATGTTAACGGAGCGTTCTGCAACAATTATTCCTCTGTCACTGAAGACCGGTATTCTTCCTTTGCGGCCCCTTGAGATGATTTCCGACAACTTGAAACCGGATATCCAACTTTCCAAAATTCTTGATGATGCGGTTCGCCAGAAAATCGAAAAACTTGCGATTGATATGTCCTTCATACCATTTACTTCCTCTGAAGACAGTGAACATTTTTATCAGCTTCTGAAAACTTTGAATATGATGGGGATTGAAGTAGTGATTACCGGAATAAAGCCGGATCTTGCCAGGGATACAGTCACAAAGGGGCGAAGTTTTTCCAATTATCGGACGTACACCCATTTGAGCCAGGCCCTTGATTATTTTAATTTATCGAGCAGTGTGGAATAAGTCTTTGCGACATTCGGGGCAGCCGTTTTCAGGGTGTTCTTCTTTTTAGGATGGTATGTTAAAGGATGTTGTTGATTTTACAAATTGTTGATTGGTGCGGGTGTGGATACTCTTCGTACACGCCACGCATTTCCGCCGTCCGGTGAGTATTCGAGGGAGCTTATTCAACGTTCTGCTGGAGCAGCGGGAACAAATGACGCACTTGTGCCCCTGGTGAAAGCGGATGCCTGCAAGGGAAATCAATATCCGCGGGTAACAGATCCTTTCGAATGAAAATTTCAATTTTTATCCACCGGAATGGCAGCAGATTTCATTTATAATGGCAATTGAAAGACTGTTTTTCCTGGAGGGGGAAGGCCCCTCTCAAGATATGAAGCTGTTTTAGCAGTTAGTCCATATTTAAGGGAGGCTGTAAACGGTGAGCCAAGTCAAAAACCTGTTAATTGGAATTTCAGGGTCAATCAACGTAGCTAATATTTTTCCGTATATCGGCGCCATCCAGCAGGAGATGCAATGCCGGCTGCATATCATGATGACCCCCGGCGCCCAATCATTCATGCCGGCAAGCACTTTGATGCACAGCATTGATGGAGATGTTTTTACGGACATGAAAGCACATGGAGAATTTAAAATGCCTCACGTTGAGCTTGGCCAATGGGCTGATGCCATCATCCTTTTGCCGGCATCAGCAAATACGATTGCCCGGGTTGCTTCAGGATTCGCTGATGAGATTGTTTCTGCCGCCATCCTGGCCGCGAATGAGCCTACCATCATTTTTCCGAGCATGTACCTGGGCATGTGGCGGAAAAATAGTGTCCAGCGGAACATTGAAACATTGAAGAGTGACGGCTTTTACGTGTACCAGCCAAGTGTATTCATGGAGCAGCCTGATGCCACAGTAGACGCATTCAGCGGCGGAAGTCTCCCGTCACCGGCACAGACCGCGGAATACATTAAGGCAGTGGTGAATGGACAAGTTAAATTAAGGCAGAACTAAAGCAGGGGATGACACCCCCTGCTTTTTCCTTACTCTTCATTTCCCTGTTCGGTTTCAGGCAGCTTGTGAAAGGTTTTATCAAACAGGCATACAGCTTTCAGCTTATCGATTTTTCCAGTTAAAAACTCGCGTTCATATGATCCGATTTTTTTTATGTCGAACACTTCAAGCATGCAGCTGAAATATTCCCATATCGCCGTTTTTACTGCAGTGCCGTTCACTGATGCCGCTGAATATAAAGCATCAATGACTGCACTCATCACTGAAACGTCTCCCTTTATATGATGGCGTATTTGATAAAGAGCGAGGTGCAAATAACCCTCAAACTGTATCGGATTCCTTATAATCCTCAGTTGTTTATGCTCATCGAAAATATGGGCCTTCCGCGGTTCATGCTGGCCAAGAACAGCCAGTACCGTACCGATCCGTTTGATGCTTTCAATGGCGGTAGCGGGGTCACTGGCACCAGAAGAGAGTGACTTTACCGCGATGTCGGAAAGCTTTTGAATGCCAAATCTGATGTCTTGCTCCTGAGTCCGTTCGCTGCCAACATTATAAGCTTCAAGATAACTGGTTTTTTGAAGCTGGACTGGAGGGAAATTCCAATAGGAAAGGATTGGCATGCCTTTATCGATATAATCACCGATGTCTGCCTCAAGGCGGAGGACGGTGTTGTCCTGATGCGACAGATTTTTTAAATATTCAACATCTATCGTTTTGATGTATCCTGATTTCTTTGCCCTTACTAGAAAGCGCTCTTGTTCCTGCAAATCGTCCAGCTCCCACTTTTCCCATGGGGAAGGAGAAGGTGCACCGGCGGGCTCAAGCTCTGTTTGGATACAGCTGACGGTTTCAAGGGTAATCCGTTCAATCAGCTTATTCACTTTCAGCCAATTGGCGGCATGATTGATAAAGGCAAGGAAATAGCCGAGAGCAACCGTACCGGCCAGGACTCCAATAACAGGGGATAAAAAGACCTTTTCTTTATCCGGTAATGTGAGCATGTTAAATAAGGAAACGATGACACCCGCTGAAAACACCCCGAGTACATGCTGAGTGAACGTTTCTGATAAAAAATCCTGCAATGCTCTCGGTGAGTACTGTGATGTATAGGTGGTCAGCACAACCATAGTGACGGAGAAGGTGATAGTCGTCATCGTGAGAATCCCCCTCACGAGCGAACTGTGGATCGCTCGAGCCGTATCCGTTTTAGTCAAAAACATCTCATGCATATTTACCCGGCTGACATTAAAATCGATAAAGGCAGTGATGACAGACAGAATGACTGCCCCGGCGAAATACAGCAAGGGGATGAGCCACATCTTTTGGCTTATGGTTTGTTCATTAGTTGATGGCATGATGTCCAACCTCCTCGTTCACTTTTTCCCTTTTTACCAAAAGGTACTCTTTTTTTAGAGCGCGGAATTTAGTGGGTTATGAAGCTATTCCCTGTTGTGAGGGTTTTTTGCAAAGCTTGACGGATTGCCGAATCTTAAGGAATTTGCTAAAATACCCTTGGAAGTATAATCAAGGAGGAAGGAAGCATGGCTCTATTCGATTTGCGCTGCAAAACATGCGGAAATGAATTTCAAAAAATGGTCCCGTTTTCAAAACTGAAAGAAACGGGCTGCCCGGACTGCGGCAGTGTTGATCATGAACGAATATACAAAGCGAATATCAAAGGACCAGTAAGAGGAGGGGGAGCCGCCAGTGCTCCATCGGCCCCTTCAGCAGGCTTTACGTGAGCTGGCGGATGCTGAGCTGCAGTTTGCAGCTCTTTTTTATCGGAAAACATAAAATGCCAGCAAGGAAGTATACCGGCGCATGTCTTCGCCTGATGGCCCGCCAATCGGCGAGTTTTCTTTATGACGTTTTATGGGAGGGCAGCGGACGGTGTCCTGGTTGGGGATAGAAACGTGTGTCCGGTGCTGTTAGAATAGCGCGTCTGCAGCTGCTGGGTCAGAATCTGGATCAGCATGCAAGGAAACGATGAGGATTTTGAGTAAAAAAAGAAAAACGGCGAAATTCGAAAATAAATTGTTCTTTTCAAAAGATAAATTACAGAATAAAAAAGAGAAATACTCAAATTTGAAAATAAAGGGGCATAACCGGCATGCAAATAATAGGTTCTTAATGCTGAGTCAGGCCGATTCCCATTCAATAGATAAATTTCGCGGCTTTTACAGTTTTTAGTTTGATTTACGTTCCCTTCTGTAACATATCTAGACGCAGGTGTGTTTTGACGTGTTCAAACTGCCGGAATGCCAGTCCTTTTTTCGAAAAGTGCCGCCTGTGCCCGTTAGCGCACAAGATAAAAAAACTGCATCCAAACGGATGCAGTTTTTCAAATGGTTTTTATTTTTTCAAGTTCAGTTCACCCGGGAGGTGCTTCACGAATGTAAGGAATAGGCTTAATCCTTCGCGGACTTCCGGGTCTTTCATCATTTTGACCATTTGCATTGTAGTCATTGGCTTATCAGCTGTTTCGCGGTCATGGCGGGCTTCAGCGAATGCTTTGCTCATGCCCTGAACGAGTTCAAGTGAACCGTGCTGGACGATTTCATCAGCCATTTCAACGCCGCCGATCGCTTTTTCAACCATATCGGTGATCATCGGTGTAGTCATGGATGCTTTCATCGTTGCGACCATTTCGCCCATTTCACTGAGTGTCTGCAGCGTGCCTGATTCTTCAAGGCGCTGGACGGTTGCGAGTGTGCCTTCAAGGCTTTTGCTCACCTCAGGGAGTTTTTTCATAAGCGAAATAGTTTCCGGCTGTAAAATGTCATCCATCAGTTCAACTGCTTGAACCGCTTTACCGGCAAGATCTGTTACCATTTCATTTGTTAAGGAATTGAGGGCTACAGATGCAAATTCTTTTGTATCTTCTAAACGGTCTTTTTCCTTAGAAGTGGTAGGAGTTTCCATGTGTGACACCCCCTTACATAATTCCTCTCACATTGAGCCAGTAGATCTCGTTGTATACGCCCTTGAACCAGTGAAGGAGCTCGGACGTTGTTGCCGGCTTTGGAGGATTGTTATAGTCAAACGTGATATAGCTTGCATCATGGAGACTGTTTTCAAGGAAACAAGCTACCTTGCCGTCGTACATGTGCGTTTCTGCAATTCCGTTGATGCGGTTGATGATGTTCGGCACAAGGCTTTCGCTTTGATAGTGTGCAGTGGATCCAGCTTTACTGATCGGAAGGTTTGTCGCATCACCAAGAACGTAAACGTTGTCGGATCCTTCCATTTTCAGTGTATGGCGGTCAGTCGGAATGAATCCTCCCTCATCACCGAGGCCGGAATCCAGGATGACTTTTGCACCTGTATGTGCCGGTACGGAAATGAGCAGGTCAAAGGAATGCTCGCTGCCGTCCATTGTGATGGCGACTTTCCGTTCCGGATCGACTTCTTCCATGTTGAAGAATGTTTCGGCATTGATGTTGCGGCTTGCAAACTCAGGGTTTGCCCACTCTGCAACCGGCTGGAGGGAGTGAATCCGTCCAATCGGATAGGTGTATTGAATGTCCACTTTGTCACGGATACCGCGCTTGCGGAAGTAATCATCCATCATCAATGTGATTTCAAGCGGTGCTGCCGGACATTTGTGCGGAACATCGACTGCAAGCAGGATTTTTCCGCCTTCAAATGAAGCGAGTGTATCACGCAGCTTGATTGCACCGTCCATTGTATAGAAGTTGTGTGCGGCATCTTTCAAGCCGGGAATGCTGTCAAAGTTCGGAACAGAGCCTGTTGCAAGAACAAGGTAGTCATAGTTATACGTTGTTTTGTCAGAAACAAGGCGGTTTTTCTCCGGCTCGACCTTTTTCACGTCATCATATACCATTTTCACGTTGCGGTGCAGGAGATCCTGCTGTTTGCGCGTGAAGTGTTCAGGCATTTTTTCATTGAAAGTGATGAAGAGATAGCCCGGCTGGTAAATGTGTTTATCTGTGTTGGAAATGAGCAGCACTTCGACTTCTTTGTTTTTGATTTTATCGCCCAGTTGGCGGGAAAGGCGGTTGGCCACCATTGTGCCTGCTGTTCCGCCTCCAAGAATTACAATTTTCTTCATGGGTGTGAAGCCTCCTTTCTCCCAGTACCCCTTTAGCGCATTTTGCGGACGCCGATTTTCCAGTAATCTTCTACTTCATCGTTGAATGCCACTTCATGGCCCATTTTGTTTGCCCATTCAGGGATGTCTTTTGCTGAACCTTCGTCATTTGAAATGACTTCTACTACGTTGCCTACTTCAACAGCTTTTATGCTTTTGATCAGTTCCATCAATGGTCCAGGGCAGTAAGAACCGCGGGCATCTACTGATTTTGTTACTTGTACTTCACTCATTGTGAAATCCTCCTTTAAAATAAATCATAAAAGTATTTATCCGAATCTATGGAGTTACATAGTTACGACTTGACCATTCTGAGCCATGCCGAGGAATTTAGTAACACCGATAATGTCATCAAACACATCGATCAGGTCGTCTTTGTTCCATTCCATTACATCAAGGGCAAGTGCACATCCATAAACGTTAAGCGTACCCATTTCGCGTCCTTCACGGATCAGTTTGTCGAAGGAAGGAGCGTCTTTCTCGATAAGTGCTTTGCCGACATCGCCAGTTTTGAAGTCTTTGTTTTCGACACTTTTCTTAAGGAAAGGCTTCAAAGCATTCATTGTCACAAAAAGGTTGACTTCCATACCGGACATCGCAGCCATTGAGCCTACAAGAGCGCCGGCATGAACCTTTTCGATATCCTCTGATAAAAGAATTATTGCCATTGAAGGTACTTGTTGTTCCATAGTGGAACCTCCTTTAACCAATTGGTTTTTCTTCATATTTTCTTTACACCTTTATCTTACTTTAACCCCTATCGGTATGTCTGTGACAAAAATGTGATATATCTCACAAAGTGTGACAATTTCTTGAATGGATATAGGGGTATGTGTATTTCTGTACTGCTCTTTTATCATATCAGAATAGAGTAAAAGTGCTGTTATACCTTTATGAAAGATGTGTGACCAAAATCCGGAAATAAGTATTAAATTGGGTAATGAGAGGGTATAGCAATTAGTCAGAGGACAGGCTCATTCATAAAAAATGCTGGATGGAAGCCTTCCTCACTGGGGCTGTATTTATTGTCCAGTGAAGTACTCAAGGCTTCTTGCCAAGTGTAAAGAGGTCTATGATCACTTCGGCAGCCGGATTCTTGCCGGGATAGCCGTACTTGGGTGGTCAACGGGGAAGGGATTCTTTATGAAGGCCGGTAAGTCATCCTTTCGATGCTGTTGGCCTTTTTGTCAGGCGATTAATTTGAAGGAAGAGCTTCCAGAGGAAAGGACCAGCAGTTTTCTGGCTTTTTCTGCCGGTCTTGACTCCCGCACAGTGATTTGAATATCAATTTAAAAACTGCCCCATTCTGACAAATCGGGCCGCCCATTTCAAAGAGTGAAGTTTGTCATTCAACAGTATTTTTTGTGCGGCCGGGTTTTTAAGTGACCTTACCAGCTTGTCGAGTCCGGCGTTATCAAGCTGCTCAATGGCGTGCCTGAGGGTAAGGGAAAGGCGGTAGCTTTCTTTAAGCGGTGCAGTCAGGTCGTCATAATTCCCTTTGCCTGCAAGATCATAGGCTGCATAAATGCCGGTTAACATTGACTCGAATTGGCCGAAACCCATGAAGGGCATTATACCCCCAAAGCAATTTCCAGTGAAAAAAGTATTGCCGATCCGGGCATGTCCGGATTTTCCGACGATGTAATTATTGATATGAAAGGAATCGACCACTTCAAGTTTTTGATTCAGTGTGTTCTTAGCGGTATGGATAAAGGTTTTCCATAGTTTTTCCTCGTCGAGAGCCTTGATTTCAGGATATTCAGGATAAGCCAGGACCAACATTGCTTTCGTATCGGAGAAAGGGAGTAAATATCCCATTCCTTTGGGCGCAAAGCGGTTGTCAAACCAGGCCTGGCCTTCCGTTCGTTTAAACGTTCCTGATACTGTCATCCCTCTTAAAGTTGTTGTATAGGCAACGTCCAATTGCTGGATTTTTTCTGTGTAGGCAGCATCACCTGTGGCAAGGATGATATGAGTATATTCACGCAGCAGCTTTTCATAAGAGTTTTCCGAGTGAAAGGTAATCGGGACTTTCAGATCTGAAGCCAGCTGTTTTTCAAAAGCATCTGGGTGCTTGCCTCTCACATTGATAAAGCCCAGGTTCCCTCTTATTGCAACTGACTCGTTTGGAGAATGAATCCATAAAGTACTCAAATTTGAAACCGGCCTGATATATAGCTGGTGTTCTTCGGCCAAATAGCGGATACTGTCTTTAATAGGCGGATGCATCATTGATAAAATAAGTTCGGACATTACAAAACGATCACCGACCTGGCCTCGTTTTTCAAATACATGCGGGGTGATACCGAATTTTTCAAGTGTAACGGCACAGGAAAGTCCAGCAAGCCCTGCGCCCATAATTGCGACTTTCATTTTTATTCCCTCCAATCAAAATAGTAGCTTTTCCAAGCTTGCGGGTTTCTATTCGGGTTGGGTAGCTTTGATGGATGAAAAACTTACACTTATATGAAGGTTAAAGAAGGCACCAATTATTCGATGCCTGATTATATTGGCAATAGGAACGCAGAAGCAAAGGGGTTGAATGGCGGATATGCATGAACACGTTCGGACGCTTGGTTTTGATGAGCAATATTATTACAGCGGCAATGACCTTGGTGCTCTCTTCACACCGGAAAAAACGACGTTCCGGCTCTGGGCACCGACCGCTGCAGAGGCGAAGGTTGTTTGCTATGAAGATATCGGTTCAGATGAAGGAATTGAAGCCGACATGGAAAAAGCGGAAAAGGGTACCTGGACAGCCGCACTTGAAGGGGACCGCGAAGGCTTTTTTTACACATATAAAGTTAAAATAGCAGATGAATGGCGGGAAGCAGTAGACCCTTATGCAAAGGCGGTATCCGTAAACGGGGACCGCGGGGCTGTCATTAATCTTGAAAAAACGGATCCGGACGGATGGGAAGGGCATCCAAGGCCGTTTTTCAGCAAACCGGAAGATGCCATCATTTATGAAGTGCATATACGTGATCTTTCCATCCACCCGGACAGCGGGATTTATCATAAAGGAAAGTTTCTTGGCGCCGCCGAAACGGGCACAGCAGGCCCTAAAGGCATCAAAACGGGCCTGGACCATATCAAATCACTTGGCGTGACCCATGTGCAGCTGCTCCCGATTTTCGATTTCAGGACAATTGACGAAACGAAACTTGATGAACCACAGTTCAACTGGGGGTATGACCCGAAAAATTACAATGTCCCGGAAGGATCTTATTCGACCAATCCATTTGATCCATATACAAGAATCAAAGAGCTGAAACAACTGATCCAGACTTTCCATGAAAACGGCCTTAGAGTCATTATGGATGTCGTGTACAACCATATCTACGATGTGGATGAGTCCCATTTTCATGCGCTTGTGCCGGGCTACTTTTTCAGATACAACGAAGACGGCACCCTTGCAAACGGAAGCGGTGTCGGCAACGACATCGCCTCAGAGCGGAAAATGGCGAGGAAATTCATTGTCGATTCAGTGCTGTACTGGGTAAATGAATATAAGATTGATGGCTTTCGTTTCGACTTGATGGGCATCCATGATATCGAGACGATGAATGAAGTGAGGCAAGCGCTGAATAAGATCGATCCGACGATTTTAGTCCTGGGTGAAGGCTGGGATCTCAATACCCCATTGCCGGGCGAAACAAAAGCGACACAGAAAAACGCAGCTAAAATGGAAGGGATCGCACATTTTGACGACCGGATCCGCGACGGATTGAAAGGCAGTGTGTTCATAGCGGATGATAACGGATTTGTGAGCGGCAGGCCGGGACTTGAAGAACAGGTCAAACAGGGGATTGCGGGAGGAATGGATTACGAAGATCAAATCGCCACTTATGTAGACCCGGGGCAGGTTGTTTCATATGTGGAAGTCCATGACAACCTGACGCTCTGGGATAAGCTTAAAGCATCGAATCCTGATGCGGAAATTGCCGAGCTGAAAAAGATGCACAGACTCGCTTCCAGTATTATTTTGACATCCCAGGGCATCTCATTCATCCATGCCGGCCAGGAGTTCATGCGGACGAAAAATGGCGATCACAATTCGTATAAATCACCTGATGAAGTGAACCGGCTTGACTGGCACCGCTGCGCCGCTTTTAAAGAGGATGTCCATTATTTAAGAGGACTGGTTGCTCTTCGGAAACAGCATCCGGCATTCAGGATGAGAAGCAAAAAACAGATCAGGGAGCATTTGCATTTTCTTGATTGCCCGCCGCAAACAGTCGCCTTCACGTTGTCCGGCCATGCCAATGGCGATCCCGCCCCGTGCATCCTTGTTGCGCACAATGCTAACCGGATCGGAATGGAATTGGAATTACCTGCAAACGGAATCTGGAAGATCGCAGTCAACGGGCAAAAGGCCGGGTATGAGGAAATCGCTAAAATAGAAGGGAAACAGGCGGTGATTCCGGCAATCGGCACCCTTGTGCTCATATTGGAAGAAGAAATAGAATCGTGAGGGAGTCCGGCACTGGCCGGACTTTTTTGCCATATAGGAAAGTATAAATTGTCAGCAAGGGAGTATTTCCACGTTAAGATTATAGATAAGGGCAACTACGCCTCTGTCTTCGCCTAAAGGCTCGCCATCTGCGAGTTTTCTTTACGTTTTGGCTGTTGCCTGCAATTGAAATCCAGGGATTTTCGTGAGTTTTCCTGGACTAAATTGGTCAGATGCTTATGTTATATATCATAGAAGGCTGTTTCAAAAGGGAGCTGAGTCTCCCGCAGGTACCCGCTTTCACCAGAGGTACAAGTGCGGCATCCGTCCCTGTTTCCCTCGTCCGCATTCACGGTGTCTTCTCTGCCGCAGGGCGTGCCTGGGACATTCCGCCAACCCTCACCGAAATACAATTTGTAATACCATGGATCACACCTGTCAGTGTCTTTCACGGTGTGTCCTCGTTCAATAGCACACCCGGAAGCAGTCTTCAACCCCCACTTTCACGGCAACCGCTTACAGTTTTGATGCTTTGTCAATCATAAGAACAATTCATTATTTGGCTTGAAACCATTCTTTCTCCGGAGTACTCTATAGTTGCACAACAAATTGTGAAATAAATCACAAATAAAATAATAGACAAGAAAACAGAAAGGAAGAGCACAATGGAAAAAGAAGCAATTGAAAAAATAACCGTGCTGGCGTCAAAAAAGGCGGACCTGCTCAATCAGAATCCTCTTCAATATATAATGCGGGCTGTTCTTGCCGGCATCTACATCAGTTTTGCCGTTATTGTAAGCTTCAGGCTTGGCGATACATTTTATCAGGCACAGTCTCCGTTCACTCCGTTAATGAGCGGCATCTCTTTCGGGATTGCCCTAATGCTCATTATCTGGGGCGGAGCTGAACTCTTTACCGGCAACACGATGTATTTCACTGTCGCTGCCTTGCGGAAGAAGACAGGGGCTGCGGACCTCCTGAAAAACTGGTTCTTTTGTTATTCCGGAAATTTTCTCGGTGTCACCTTTTTTGCCGGATTATTTGTCATGACGGGTTTGTTTGCAGCGATTGGACCAGATCATATGATGATGGATGTTGTGGAAACGAAAATGAACCTAACCGCATCCGAACTGTTCTTCCGCGCAATCCTGTGTAACTGGCTCGTATGCCTCGCTATCTGGATTCCTATGCAGGCGAAAGGAGACGGGGCAAAGCTGGCCATGACGATTTTACTTGTATTTGCTTTCTTTGTTTCCGGCTATGAGCACAGCATCGCCAATATGTCCTTGTTCACGCTCGCTCTAATGCTGCCGCATCCCGAAACCATTTCCGTTGCCGGAATGGTTCATAACCTTGTTCCTGTCACGCTTGGAAATATTGTCGGCGGAGGCGTGTTTGTCGGAGCACTGTATACGTACCTGCAAACGTCCAAAAAGCCGGCTGAGAATAAAGCGGTTCAGCAGGCGGTACTTACAAGTTCTCCACATCAATCAGTGAGCAGCTAGCATACACTCGCCTTCCTGGTCAGTCAGGGAGGCTTTTTTTAATGCGAGGCTACGGATACGCTCGGAATCGCACTTGATTTCTGAAAGCTTCCGAAGAGAGGCAAGAACGGGTGCCGCATTTTCGCCCCCCTGGTGAAAACGAATACCTGCAGAGTATACCAAAGCCGCGGTTAACCAACCTGATACATAAATGAAAACGGCGCCGGTGAGGGCGCCGTTTTGTTTAAATTGCTGCTTCATTTGCAGCGGCTTCTTTTTCTTTCTTGGCCTGTTCAAGGAAAATCTTCGTTTCGGAAGCAACGACTCCGGAAAGTCCCAGCAGTCCGATCAGGTTAGGGAACGCCATGAGGCCGTTCATGATGTCTGCGATTCCCCATACAGCTTCCAGAGTGGAAATAGAACCGATGAAGACTGCAAGGACAAAAGCGAGACGGTAATACTTGATCGCTGAATCATTAAACAGGTAAGAGAAACACTTTTCGCCATAGTAAGACCAGCCGATAATTGTTGAAAAAGCAAAGAATACCAGGCCGACCGATACAATGACTGATCCTGCTCCGCCAAGGAAATGCTCAAATGTTGCGGAAGTCAGTTCCGCACCCTGAAGCTCCCCGTTGTACAATCCGCCCATTACAAGCGTGATACCTGTGATGGAACAGATGACAATCGTATCGATGAACACTTGAGTCATGGAAACGAGAGCCTGGCGTGCCGGATAGTCTGTTTTAGCGGCAGCGGCAGCGATCGGCGCAGAACCGAGGCCTGCTTCATTAGAGAAGACGCCGCGCGCAACACCCCAGCGGATGACAGAACCGAGCGCACCGCCGGCAACTGCATCGCCAGTAAACGCATCAGTGAAAATCAAAACTACAGCTGCAGGAACTTCGCCGGCATTCATTATCATCAGCACAAGTCCCGCAATCAAATAAAATAAGGCCATGATTGGAACAAAGAATGAAGTCACTTTACCGATACTCTTGATTCCGCCAAGGATGACAAGGGCTGTGAAGACGGTAAGAAGTGCGCCGGTCACCCATGAAGGGATGCTGAATGTACTCTTGACAACTTCAGCAACTGAGTTTGACTGGACCAGGTTACCGATTCCAAATGCGGCAATGGCGCCGAACAAAGCAAATAAAACACCAAGCGTTTTCGCATTCATGCCCCGTTCGAGGTAATACATCGGGCCGCCTGACATTTCACCATCTTCATTTTGGACACGGTATTTGACAGCCAGTACGGCTTCCGCATACTTTGTGGCCATTCCGAAAAGCGCCGTGATCCACATCCAGAAGACTGCACCGGGACCGCCGAAAAAGACGGCTGTGGCAACACCGGCAATATTCCCTGTCCCCACAGTTGCGGCCAGGGCCGTTGTCAGCGACTGATAGTGGGAGATATCCCCCTTCGTCTTGTCATCATCCTGCTTGCTGAAAACAAGCTTAAGAGCATATGGAAGAGTGCGGAATTGCAAAAATCCAAGACGCAATGTCAAATAAATACCTGTACCGACAAGCAAGATCAGCAGAGGAGGCCCCCAGACCCACCCACTGATGGTACTAATCCATTCCATTAATGATGTCCTCCTTTTGTCTAATAGTATATAAAAATTAGGCAGTGTTATATAAAATATTCTGAAACATCAGGATAAATGTCAAGTGAAATATCCGGATATTCTGAATATTCCACCTTATCTGATAGCAAATAAGAGGATAAGCGATTAAGATGAAGCAATCAGAAGAAATAATGAAACTATTTGAATAAAATAAATTAATATGGACATATACTCAATTTTTAGAATATTCACATTCATTAACATTTTTGTCATAATAGTAAGGAGATATTAAAGAGGGGGAAAAGATGATGAAAAAAGGAATGCTGTTTGGCTTTATTTTACTTTTGTTCGGGGCAATACTCTCAGCTT
The DNA here is from genome assembly GCF_001644195.2 of Bacillus marinisedimentorum. Classification (NCBI taxonomy): domain Bacteria; kingdom Bacillati; phylum Bacillota; class Bacilli; order Caryophanales; family Bacillaceae; genus Bacillus; species Bacillus marinisedimentorum. The sequence continues at coordinate 66,943 of NZ_LWBL02000043.1, forward strand.
GCGGAAGTGATAAATACACAGTTGCGACTGATAACAGCTTCGTCCCGTTTGAGTTTGTGGACGAAGAAGACGGTGAACTCAAAGGGTTTGATATCGATTTAATCAATGCGATTGCAGAAGACCAGGGGATTGAAGTTGAAATTGAAGCGATGGAATTCGACGGTGTCATCGCCGGAATGCAGTCAGGGCGATATGACATCGGGATTGCAGGCATCACCATCACTGAGGAACGTAAAGAATCAATCGAATTTTCCGATCCTTATTATGATGCCGGTTTGATGATTGCCGTCCGCGGGGATGATGAAGAAATCAAGTCTGAAGCAGACCTTGCCGGTAAAAAAGTCGGCACCCGTTCAGGCACAACAAGTGAAGACTACTTGAAAGATAATCATCCAGATGCAGAAATCCAGGCTTTCCCGGGTATCGTTGAAGCCTACATGGACTTGCAGGCAGGACGCCTTGATGCAGTGCTGTATGACGCTCCAAACGTAAAGTATTATATTGCCACTGAAGGCGGCGGCGACATGAAAACGGTCGGCGATATCCTCCAGGGTGAGCAGTATGGAATCGCAATGCCAAAAGATTCTGAGCTCGTTGATAAAATAAATGAAGGACTTAAAAACGTGCAGGATAACGGAACATATGATGATATTTATGAAAAATGGTTCGATGAAAGGCCATTAGGCACCGAGAAGTCAGAATAACATCAGGCAAGGGGGCTAATCGAAAGGCACAGGGGCTGATTGGCTTGCTGTGCCTTTTCCCTTGCAGTTCAAAGATAAGCGGCACTATTTCTAATATGGAACATTAAATTTGAAACATATGAAGGAGAGATTCGAGATATGGATTCCCACTATATAAAGGTCTTACCTTTTATATTCGAAGGATTCTGGCTGACATTAGGCATCACGCTTATCGGCTTGCTTTTCGGATTCATTCTCGGGGCACTGGCAGGCATCGGCAGGCTCTCGAAAAATAAACTGGTGTACGGCATCTCGACTGTTTATGTTGAGGTGGTCCGCGGAACGCCAATGCTCATGCAGATATTATTCATTTACTTTGGAATATCGGATCTGACCGGTATCAATATTGATAAAGTGACAGCGGCAATTATCGCCATCTCCATCAATGCGGGTGCTTATATTGCAGAAATTGTCCGCGGTGCCGTTTATTCCATTGATCCGGGACAGAGGGAAGCAGGCCGGTCAATCGGGCTGACAAAGCAGCAGACAATGCGCTATATCATTTGGCCTCAAGCATTCAAACGCATGATTCCTCCATTGGGAAACCAGTTCGTAATCAGTTTGAAAGACACTTCACTCTTTTCCGTTATTGCAGTACACGAAATGCTATTCATGGCACGGCAATACTATAATGCAACATTTGCTACGTTCGAAGCCCTTGCAATGCTCGGTGTCGTTTATTTGATTATCACCATACCAGCTTCGATCATTCTTAGCAGGGTGGAAAGGAGATTGGATGTCTGATGATTATCACAGTAAAAGATCTTCATAAATCATTCGGTAAAAATGAAGTATTAAAAGGCATAGATATGGAAGTTAAGGAACAGGAAGTCGTATGTGTCATCGGTCCGTCGGGTTCAGGAAAAAGTACACTCCTGCGCTGCCTCAACCTGCTGGAGGAGGTCAACGGGGGCCAGGTCATCGTAACTGGACAGGACCTTACAGATCCTGCGGTAGATATTAATAAAGTGAGGGCCAAAGTGGGAATGGTGTTCCAGCACTTCAATCTGTTCCCGCATATGACGGTAATGGATAACATTGCATTGGGACCGAAAAAGGTACTCAACATGAGCAAGGGAGAAGCCGAGAAAGTCGGCATTGAACTGCTTGAAAAAGTGGGGCTCGCTGATAAAGCGAAGGCCTATCCGGCCAGCCTCTCCGGCGGCCAGAAGCAGCGGGTTGCGATTGCACGCGCGCTCGCGATGAACCCGGAAGTCATGCTATTTGACGAACCGACTTCCGCACTGGATCCTGAACTTGTCGGCGATGTGCTGCAAGTCATGAAAGACCTGGCAAAGGAGGGGATGACGATGGTTGTCGTCACCCATGAAATGGGCTTTGCCAAAGAAGTCGGCGACCGGGTCATCTTCATGGACGAAGGCATCATTATGGAAGAAAACAAGCCTGAGGAACTGTTCGACAATCCGCAAAATGAACGGACACAGGAGTTTTTGAGCAAGGTCCTTTAAGCTGGAGCATATGCTTCAGCTTTTTCCGTATAAGAAAGCATAAATTGGCAGCCAGCAAGAGTTTCGGCGCAGTGGCCGTTTTTAAGAATATGGATAAGGGCCTCAATGCTCGCTAACCGGTGAGATCTCTTCACTGGCATTTTCCAATGGGGTGTAAATGTTTTATGATAGGGATATGAAATGTTTATGAGCAGAGGTGAGAGTGTGATGGTAAACGTTTTATTTGTTTGTCTCGGCAACATCTGCCGCTCGCCGATGGCTGAAGCCGTTTTTAAGAAACTGGCGGCTGAAGCCGGGCTTGCGGGCAAGATATCAGTTGATTCTGCCGGTACGGGACACTGGCATGTCGGTGAGCTGCCTCATGAAGGTACCAGGGATATCCTCGCTGAGCATGAAATTGATTATACAGGAATTAAAGCCAGGCAAATTGAAAAAGCTGATATCAATACGTATGATTACATAATTGCCATGGATGCCGAGAATCTCGGAAATCTGCACAGGCTTAAAGGGATGGGCGAATCCGGATATATCGGCAGGCTGCTCGATTTCGTTCCCGAAAGCCGTTTTGAAGATGTACCAGACCCTTATTTTACGGGGAATTTCGATGAAGTATATGCGCTGGTCCAGGAAGGCTCGAAGCGGCTTCTCCATTTCATAATCGAAAGGGAAGGCTGGCAGTATCAGGCATAAAGTCCGGGCGGGTTCAATATGATGAAGTTAAAAGCGGGGCGAATGGTATATGGAAACTGCCAATAATACCGGGGTCTTCTCAATTATGAAATCGATCGCCAAGAAGTTTCTGCAAGATGAAGCGGTGGGGCTCGCTGCTCAGTTGGCTTATTTCTTTCTGCTGAGCCTTTTCCCTTTTTTAATTTTCTTAATGACACTCGTCGGTTACTTGCCCATTTCGGGTGAATTAATCATGGATTTCATTAGTGAGTTCGCCCCCGGTGAAACGAAAACACTTATTCAGGAAAATACTGAAGCCATTTTATCATCCCAAAATGGAAAATTGCTTTCGGTCGGATTGATCGGCACCATCTGGTCGGCCTCCAACGCCATCAATGCTTTGATCAGGGCGCTGAACCGATCCTATCACGTAGGAGAAAGCAGAAATTTCTTCATTGCAAGGGGACTTGCGATATTATTGACATTCGGCATGATTGTCGTCATTATCGTCGCACTGGCCCTTCCGGTATTCGGTGAAAAAATCGGCTTGATGGTATTTGCCTATTTTGGGCTTTCTGAAGGCTTTTTGAGGGTATGGGAAGTCGTGCGCTGGGGACTTAGCTTTTTTGTATTATTTATTGTGTTTGGCAGTCTCTATTTTTTTGCTCCCAACAAACATTTGCACTGGAAGAGTGTAATTCCAGGGGCTATTGTGGCAACAGCAGGATGGCTGTTATCATCACTTCTTTTTTCCTATTATGTAAGCAGCTTCGGAAATTTTTCCGCGTCATATGGGAGCCTTGGCGGCATTATCGTCCTGATGATCTGGTTTTACCTGTCGGGGATGGTCATTATACTCGGCGGAGAAGTAAATGCGGTGTTGACGAACAGGAAGGAAGGCATTATCGATTAGGCAGGAGACGGTTTCCGGCCTGTGCCGGTTCAGGGCAAACCGCCGCGGAACGGTGTGCATATTATCCTGCGCCGGTGGCAAAATAGTGTCAACTCTCAATTGAAGGAGGGTGACATGCAATGGGTAAAAATAATAAAAACAATAAAAAGAATAAAAGCGGTGAAGGCAAAAAGACAAGCAGCAGCGCCAACAAGCCGAACAACTATCATTAATGTACAGGACTGTCCTTAGAGACGGTCTTTTTATATTGTTAAGGAAATTATAAAATGTAAGCGTTGTGGCTAAAAAGCCAGAAGAGAATCGTCCAGCTCCAGGCGCCACGGCTATCATCATAAGCGGTGCTCCCCTCCGGGAGGAAAGAGCACCTCCCTGCGGGTACCCCCGCTTATGTGTACGCCGCTAAGCGGGCGCCTTGCGCATTTGTTCTTGTATAGGAAAGCAAAAGTTGAAAAAGGGATATGTCCGCCGTGAAAAAACAGGCAGGCTGTTATTCCGCATGAAATATCCGACATTCCGCGTAAAAACCGCTCCTGCCTGGTGAAGCCTGAAACAAGTTTAGTGAAACGAAGCAGCGGTGTGAAAAGAGGACCGTTCCACTTGAAACTGAACTCTTCTGACGTGACGGGAAATTACTCTCCAATCCACCAAAACCCCATATGGAGTCTGATGCCTTCGCAACAACCAAAAGAAAAGCTGCCCCAAATGGGCAGCTCCCAACCTCTAAAATCTTTTATTTCAACAACCGCAGGCCATTTAGAATGACAAGAATCGTACTGCCTTCATGTCCGATTACCCCATAAGGGAGATCAAGAATCTGAAGGAAGTTTGAAGCGATGAGAACCATTATGATACTGATGGAAAAAACAACATTCTGCTTTACAATTTTATTCATCCGTTTCGATAAACGGACGGCTTCAGCGATTTTGGGCAGGTCGTTTTTCATCAGGACGACATCCGCTGTTTCGAGTGCGACATCTGTGCCTTCACCCATTGCAATGCCTACACTGGCAGTTGCGAGGGCAGGAGCATCGTTAATGCCATCGCCGACCATGGCAACTTCTTCGTATTTCTTGTTCAGCAGTTTCAATTTTTCCACTTTTGATTCAGGCAGGCATTCGGCTGCATATTCTTGCACGCCGCTTTCTTTAGCGATTGCATTTGCGGTTGTGTGGCTGTCGCCTGTCAGCATGATGGTGTAGATGCCGAGTTCTTTCAGATCGCGTATTGCCTGTTTTGTCTCTTCGCGGACAACGTCTTTTAAAGCCAGGAGTCCGGCGACGCCATTTTCATCACTTACAAACACCACGGTTTTTCCTTCTGAAGCGAGCTGCGTGGAAATGCCGTCATGAAAGGAATCCGTTTCGGCTTTTCCGATAAATGAGGGTTTGCCGATTTTCCATTCCTGACCGCTGAACCGGGCCTTAACACCCCAGCCTGCGACATCTTCAATGTCTTCAGGTTCGATTGTCTCCAGCCCCTCATATTTTTCGGCAAAGTTTACGATCGCCTGGGCAAGAGGATGGTTGGAGTGTTTTTCAATGGAAACGATATGTTTCATGAAATCAGCTTGGTCAAGTCCCTCCCTGACAAGTATATTTGTCACTTCCGGCTTGCCTCTTGTCAGTGTGCCTGTTTTATCGAATGCAATGGCAGTAATCGCTCCGAGTTTTTCAAGATGAAGACCGCCTTTGAAAAGAATGCCGTGCCGGGCGCCATTCGAAATGGCAGACAGGCTTGCCGGCATGATCGAAGCGACAAGCGCACACGGTGAAGCAACGACAAGCAGGATCATTGCCCGATAAAATGTTTCGGTCCAGCTCCAGCCTAACAGGAAGTGGGGTAAAAACATCATTAAGACGACAACGATAAGTACGGCTTTTACATAACGCCCTTCAAACCGCTCAATAAACAGCTGGGACGGTGACTTCTCACTCTGGGCTGACTGGACCATCTTGATGATTTTTTGGAATAACGTTTCATCGTTTGGTTTGGTGATTTCCACAGCGATAGATCCGTTAATATTGACAGTTCCGCCAAATACTTCATCGTCTTTATTCTTGGTGACGGGCACGGATTCACCTGTAATGGCAGCTTCATCAATTGTGGTGCGGCCGCGGATGATCGTTCCGTCAGAAGGGACACGCTCACCGGCTTTGACAAGGATATGGTCTCCGACTGAAAGGTCGGCCACCCGGACAATTTCTTCTTTTCCGGCAGAAATGCGAAGCGCCTCTTCGGGCTGAAGGTCCATCAGGGAGGAGATTTCGCGTTTGCTTTTATCCATCGTGTACGTTTCAAGGGCGCCGCTTAAAGAGAAGATGAAAATTAAGATGGCGCCTTCCATCCAATAGCCGATAATGGCTGATCCGATTGCTGCAAAAATCATCAGCATTTCAACATTTAATTCGCGATCTGCGATCGTGTCTTCTATGCCTTCTTTTGCTTTGGCAAAACCGCCGATTATGAAGGCTGTAATAAAAAGGGAGACAGATGCAGTTTCATTTGAGACCAGCCAGCCGGCTAAAATTAGAACACCGCTCAATAGTGCAGCGATAAGCTCAAGATGAACCTGGAACCGGCTGAAAAAAGAGTCGTTTGTTTGGCTGTCTGCAGCGGCTCTATGTGATTCAGTTGTATTATCAATTAATCTTGCTTCACTGCTCATTTTTCTTCCTCCTAATTGAGAATATTAATCACAATCAATATTCCGATAAAACAACGAACGCTGCCATATGAGATGGCAGCGATATACGTATACAAGTGATTTATTTTATTATCATTATTACTTTATCATGCTTGATATGTGAATGAAAATTTTGTATAAATCCAAATAAATGCATTAATTTTGTATTTTTATTTGTTTGCTTATATGATGAATGAAGGTTTCAGCAGATGCCTGTTTTCCCTTGTTAATCGAACTGCAGGAAAGGAAGTAAGTCATGAATGCCGAAAAATTTTTTACCAATCGATATGGTGTTGTAGCAGCAGCTGTTGCCGCCACTTTTTTATGGGGAAGTGCTTTCCCGTTTATAAAGCTGAGTTATTCGGCACTGGACATCCATTCTGAAGAAACAGCCGAGCAAATTTTATTTGCCGGTTATCGTTTTTTCATCGCATCTCTTATGATTCTCGTTTTCTTCAGGCTGTTGAAACGAGATATGAAAATTAAGCAGGGGACGGTGGTTCCGCTTATAAAGCTTGGTGCGCTGCAGACTTTTTTCCAATACATTTTGTTTTATATCGGCTTGAGCTACAGTACAGGTATACAGGGTTCCATCATCGCTGGGTCAACATCGTTTTTTCAAATCCTGTTTGCCCACTTCCTGTATAAAGACGACGCGCTCAGCATCCGTAAAGGAATAGGGCTTATCATCGGGTTTACAGGTGTGATCCTGGTCAATCTTACGAAAGGTTCCCTGGAACTCAAGTTTGGAATCGGGGAACTGTTTCTGATGGGAGCGATGATGATTTCTGCATTTGGCAATATATATGCACGTGATTTGAGCAGGCATATGCCCGTGCCGTATTTGACTGCTTACCAGATGCTGTTCGGTTCCATTGCTCTCTTGGCCGCAAGCATCACATCAGCAGGGGTATTCCCGTTTGATTTCAATGTGAAATCCGGCATGATATTGATTTATCTGGCGTTTTTGTCCGCTGCAGGGTTTGTTATTTGGAACAATGTGATGAAGTTTAATAAGGTTGGCAAGGTATCGATGTATTTGTTCCTTGTTCCGGTTTTTGGCGTGTTTTTATCTGCGCTGCTTCTTGGCGAGGCGCTTCATGCATTTGTTTTGCTCGGGCTTGTGCTCGTAGCGCTGGGCATCGTGATTGTGAACCGGCAGCCGTCTGTTTAATGGTAGGGAATCCGCTTAGTTCAGCGGATTCCCTTTTTTGGCAGTGCTTTTATTCCTCTTTACTTGCTTCATCGAGGACACGATTCACTCGCTTTGTGAGCATTTTCATGCCGCCGCCGCCAGCCTGGAAGTGGCGCAGTTTGCCGTCCTTATCAAAAACATAATATGCCGGGACATACTGGTTTTCAAAGGCATCTGTCAGCTTGTGCCCATTGTCAACAAAAATCGGCTGGGTAATGCCGTGTTCCTCTGCTGTTGTTTTAACATCCTCAAGGTTCAGGTCCTTCTCTGAGCGGGGCATATGGACCGCAACGACATTAAGCCTGTCTTTGTATTCATCCCTGAACTGATTAACCTGCGGCATGGCCTCTTTGCACATTCCGCAGCTGATCGACCAGAAGTGGATGAGAGTCGGACGTTCACCGGTAAGATCCGATTTTGTCAATTCGCCATTCAGCCACTCAGTGGCGCCTTCGAGTTCAGGCATTTGTTCACGCAGTTTCATATCATCGACTCCTTTGAAAGTTAATTATAATTATTTTAATTTAATATCTATTTTTAATTATAGTAACGCACGCTTTTGATGTCAAATAATAACGGGTATAGTGTAAGTAGTGTATGTTCCAGGCATAGTGCCTATGCAAAAGCGGGCTGCTTGTACTAGTGACTGACATGATCCAACTTTGCTCGATGGTGCAGTTCCTCTTTTTTATAAAATAGGAGGAGAAGTGAGATGATAAGCAGCAGGCTGCTGATGACAAAAAAGAAACTTTCTGTCATGAGTTCGATGGCAAACCCGCCCAGGAATGGACCGAGAATGCTGCCGATACTGAAGCTGATGCCGCACATCAGGTTGCCGGCAGGGAGCAGGTGCTTCGGCAATAGGTCTGTCATGTAGCTGATTCCGAGTGAAAAAATCGATCCGACGAGCATGCCTGCCACCAGGAAGCTCAAAAACAGCAACACAGCGGACTCCTGGATAAAGCCTGCTGATAAAAAGATGGCCGTTCCGCTGAACATTGTATACAGAAGGACTTTTCTGCGGCCTACTTTGTCACTAAGAACCCCTAGCGGCAGCTGGGAAATGAGGCTGCCGCCGGCAAAGGCGGGTAATATGATCGATACGCTGCTGACATCAATGCCCGTACGCAGGGCATAGACAGGGAAATTGCCGTGCAGTGATGCTTCAAGAAAGCCGTAAGCGAATGGTGGCAGAAATGCGGCCCACCCAATTTTCCAGGCGGCGGCAAACCGTTTGAACGTACCGCCTTCGTGTGTACCATCGAAATCCTTATGGGGCAGTTCATTACGGATGGTGAACAAAGATAGCCAGATCAGCAGGCTGACCCCCGACGACAGGAAAAAAGGCAGGGCAGGATTCACCTCTGCGAAGCGGGTCATGACGGGACCGGCGGTAAAACCGAGACCGAAGAAGAAACCGTATATCGCAATATTCCGACCCAGCTTATGCTGCGGCGAAGTCGAGGTGATCCAAGTCTGGGTGCCGAAGTGGAGCATATGGTCGCCGATGCCTATTAAAAGCCTGAGGAAGAACCAGAACCACAGCGATTCCCACAGCGGAAAAAAAGCAAGCGATAAAAGGACAAGCAGGCCTCCAGCAACAATGACCGGTTTAAACCCGAACCGGCGCAGCGGTTTCTCCATAAATGGAGAGGCGATCAACACGCCGATATACAAGCCGGTCGCATGCAATCCATTAATAGAGGATGAAACACCGTTTTGTTCCAAAATAACGGCAATCAAGGGCAGCAGCATCCCCTGCGAAAACCCGGACATCGCCACAATTATCGTCAATATCCAAAAACGGTAAGCAGAATGAGTCATATCAAATAGCTCCTATGTATAAATGAATAAATTTTTGCTCATGTAACAATTATGATGTTACATGAGGTGCCTGGCAATTGCCAGGCAATTGCCAGGCATTTGTTCCTCTGCAAAAGTTTCGTGAGGGAAATTTTTTTTCGCTTAAGGGCAAGTGTTTCCTTATGCCACTATCCGTTTCCGACGGCAAAAAGGTTGCTGTAGCACCAATTGTATATTGTTTGTTACGATGATTTTAGTAGGAAATTTTTTTGGGAGAGACTTGAAATGACTGAATCCAATCAAAATCGTCATCTTGCGGACAGAGGGGCATGGGTCAGTATTACCGCCTATATTATCCTGTCGATTTTTAAAATCTTTTATGGGTTTTCACTCGATTCTAAAGCACTTGTAGCCGATGGTTGGAATAATACGACAGATATCCTTGCCTCGGTTGCGGTTTTAATCGGCCTTAAGATATCGAGAAAGCCGCCGGATGAGGATCATCCATACGGCCATTCACGGGCGGAAACGATCGCGTCACTGGCCGCTTCTTTCATTATGGTTTCCATCGGAACACAAGTTTTGTTTGATGCCGGCAAGGCGTTGTTTTACGGGGAAGCGAGCGAGCCGAGCATGACCGCGGCCCTCGTCGCGTTTATTGGCTTTATTGTCATGCTGGGCGTCTTTTTATACAACCGCAGCCTTGCGAAAAAAACTAAAAGCCAGGCCCTCATGGCAGCGGCCAAGGACAACCTTTCCGATGCCCTCGTCAGTGTCGGTGCCCTTGTTGGAATTCTCGGCGCCCAGTTCAGGCTGGTATGGCTTGATCCGCTCGCCGCTTTCGTTGTCGGGGCAGTCATCATCAAAACGGCGTGGGATATTTTCCGGGAGACCGCACATATGCTGAGTGACGGATTCGAACAGGACCGCCTCGAAGAATATAATGAAACGATAAAAAAGGTTAAAGGGGTAAAAACAATCAATGATCTTAAGGCGCGAAAGTATGGAAATGATATTGTCGTGGATGTCGTCATAGAAGTCGATCCGGCCCTGAGCATTGTTGAAACCCATAATATTACCGATTGCATTGAAGAAGTTATGGAGAACAAGCACGCAATCAAAACGACCCATATCCATATGGAACCTCAAGGAAAAGAACCGCTGTAGGCATTATTTATATAAGGGGCCGCTGGGTAAGGTAAAATGATTGTTAGGAGCAGCAGGGACTGTATAATCCTGTCTGTGTAACATTTCATTGCGGGGCTGCTTTCTTCAATGAACCGCGGAGCGAGGGAGGGCGGGGACGGCTTGATTGACAGCAGTAAGCTGTGAGCTGGTTTCCCCCTGTAGCGTGCAAGGCCGGACCGTCCTATACATGTAGCAGGAAAGCAGAAGGTTTTGCCGGCATTTTTATCAAATAAAAGGTTAACACAGTCTATATTTTAATTTCAGGAGTGATGACGTTGATCGAATTTAAAATGAAAGAAGAAGTAGGATTTAAGGCAGATCTGGAATTCGGCACACTTGAAGTGGCCGGGCAGGATGAATACGGATTTCGTCCCTATCAGCTCATGGTTGCATCTGTAGCGGTATGCAGCGGCGGCGTCCTTCGAAAAATCCTTGAGAAAAAGCGGCTGGACATCAGTGATATTACAATCCAGGCTGATGTCGAACGCAATGAAGCGGAAGCCGACCGGATTGAAAAAATGAACATCCATTTCATCATTAAGGGAAAGGATCTTGAACAGCGAAAAATCGAACGGTCAATGGAACTCGCAAAAAAGAATTGTTCGATGGCCCAGTCTGTTAAAGACAGCATCATGATTAACGAAACTTTTGAATTGATAGAAGGCTGATCCCCATGCTCCGTCGATGACGGAGCCTTTTTTTGAGGTGAAGGTTCGAAACTTGAACCAGGGGGTAAGGTGATTTTAAGCGTTCGCTGTTTAGTGATGCTATCTAATAAATAGTTGGAAAAAGGTTAGCCAATGAATAAAGTATTTACTTTACTCGTATTTATCGGAGTGCCTGTTTCAGTTGCAGGCGGTTTGCTGAACTGGGAACCGGCTTTTCTGTTTGTAATATATTCTGCGACGATTATAGCGTTTGCTTCCTTTATGGGGCGGGCCGCAAAAGGCCTTGCTGTCGCTTGGCGGAAGCAAGTGTGACAGGGTGTGAGAAAGTGCTCTTGTGGTTTGATGCCGATAGGGCGTTTTGGCGTGAAATCGCCGGGTAACGGCGTGAAACGGGGATTGCGGCGTGAAACGGCCGGGTTACGGCGCGAATAAGCGGGGCTCCGACGTGAAAAATCCACTTTTCCGCATGAAAAATTATAATTATGGCGTGAAAACCGGCCATCGCAGGAGAAAGCCTGGATAGCCGGCGTGAAAGAACGGGAAAACAGCATGAAAATAAGTTGCGTGACGCGAAATCACAAGGTCCACAGCATAAAACAGCCCGGTTATGCAGCAATAAGCCGGAAAACTTAATGAAATTACACTGCCAGGAAAACCGGCGGCAACTCATGCCGAGCGGTTGTGATTGTTTTTTTCAGCAAACACACGTTTCACCAGCATTATCAAATGAAGGGGGGAGAGAAATGGCCGATGCTTACGACTTTACAACCGGGAGCATCTGGAAAAAGATGCTCCTGTTTTCCGGTCCCATCTTTTTAACAAACATTTTGCAAACCTCTTATCAATTTATTGACAGCATCTGGGTCGGGAATTTGCTCGGTGCGGGAGCGCTGGGTGCCATTTCGATCTCAGCTACGGTCATTTTCACTGTTCTGTCCTTTATCATCGGGATTAACAGCGCAACGCTGACGATATTATCCCAGAAAAAGGGGCAGCAAGATGAGATAGGGCTGAAAAAGTCACTAAATGCTTTTACCGTAGTCCTTACAATCATGTCTATCAGTTTTGGGCTGATTGGTTATGCTGTGACAGATTGGATTCTGAGGCTGATGGGAACTCCAGAAGACATCCTTCCTTTAGCCCGCAGTTACCTTCATATCAATTTTCTAGGTATTATCATGCTGTTCGGCTATAACTTTATAGGAACCGTATTGCGGGCACTTGGGGACAGCCGCACACCGATCCGGTTTGTGACGGCAGCTGTCGTACTGAATGCTTTTTTCGATCCGCTTTTCATTTCTTATTATGATATGGGGATCGCAGGTGCCGCCTATGCGACGATTGCCGCCCAGGGAGTGGCGTTCTTTTATGGGCTTATTTATTCTCTCATGAAGAAAAAGGTGCCGTTTATCAAGCCTTATGTTCCTGAAAAAGAATATCTTTATGCGCTTTTTAAAGTAGGCTTGCCGGCGGGTCTGCAAATGATGGCCATTTCAGCGGGTGTTATGGCGATTATGACAGTTGTCACCCGCTTTGGGGAAGATGTCACAGCCGGCTTCGGAGCCGCCCAGCGGATTGACAGTATCATTATGCTTCCGGCTTTTACTCTCGGTTCGGCCGTGAATAGTATGGCGGGTCAGAACATAGGTGCAGGAAAATGGGACCGAGTAGGGGAAATCGCCCAAAAATCTGTCATGCTCATCCTTACTGTCATGTTTTCCATCAGTGCCGTCATTTTTTTCACAGGTGAGTATTTGATCCGGCTATTCGTTGATGATCAGGGGACAATTGAATTCGGCGCCCTTTATTTGCAAACCATTGCGTTTTTTTATCCGTTTCTCGGCATCAACTTTGTGTTGAACGGCGTAGTGCGGTCATCAGGTGCTATGTTCCAGGTGCTTGTGCTCAATTTGATCTCTTTCTGGGTGCTTCGCTATCCGCTGTCGTACCTGTTTTCAAACTGGTACGGAGAGAGAGGCATCGCAATCGGGATGGGTATCAGCCTGGTCATCAGCAGCTTCATCGCTGCCGGTTACTATGTTTATGGGGGCTGGCGAAACGTAAAGGTGTTCAATGATAAAGGAGAAGGGACTTAAGTTTCAGGATCCTGTTTTCCGAGTGCTGATCCAATTTTATTTCTCATGTATGGATAAACTCAATTCCTTTCGAAAAAAATACGAATACCATCACGAAAGGAGATTTTACGAACATGAGAAAAAAATTAACGGTACTGTTACTTATATCATGCATGCTGATGCTTATTCCTTCATTGGCAGCCGCCAAAAAACCGGACGGGAACAAGCAGGTGGTCCCGGATTCCGTCATCAACATTTCCAAGGAAAACACGTATCCGAATCCTGCCCAGGAACTTCCGTATTTGCAGCCAAGCGATCTGGCCAAGGAGCTGCTTGATACATCGGATGAAAAAATCACAAATCCCAACCTCATCCGGATTTTAAACGAAACATCCATTAATAATGCGCCGCTCGCTTTTGGATACCGGGCGACTGTTTACCTCGGTCAGTGGCCGCTCCGCTATGATTCAGATGAAGCGAGCGCAAACTGGGAATATCATAAAGTAAATGTCAACAAGATTGATAATAGGGGCGGCAAGGCTCCACAGCGCCTTTATTATCAGCAGGAACAGGAAAAAACGGTAAAAGGGGCACTTACAACGAAGGTTCCACATTCGGATGATGTGAAAAAAATGATGCTCCTCCATGCAATGGAGCAGTCGAAGCTTCCTCTTTCATTCAGTACGATTATCGGAAAAGGGACGAAAAAAGATCAAATTTACAATGTCGCTCCGAAAAAAATCGGGTATTTGAACGCCTATGTGCCGGCTGTGAATGAAAAAGGAAAAGTGACCTATGGGGAAGTGTATCTGCAGCTGAAAGGCAATAAACGCAGCATCGTCGTGAAAAATGTGACCCAGCAGGGAATCGGTGCCTGGATTCCGATACAGGACCACCTTTCTTTTTCGTTTACTGCTTCTGATGTGCCGAAATAATCTGCAATCCCAAAAAAATCACGATGGACCTATTGCCTGGATATCATAATTTGGATAGCATGGGGGGAAGAGAAGGAGGCTTTCATTTTATGGGCAAGGCAGTAAAAGATAACGAATCCCAACTCAACTACCTTAAAAACCGGCTTGAACTGTTTATGGATGTCATTGATTCCCTTGATCCGGAATCAACTGATGTTGAAGATATTGACCGTTTATTGGAAATGCTCGATAATATCCAGACAAAAGTCGACCGGTTCCAAAAAGATAAAAAATAGTCATAACGCATCTTGAAAACAGGCCGCCATCGGTCTGTTTTTCTTTTTGCCTGGATGGAAAATATCGGCTGAATGAGCATAGATGCAGCAGAGAAAAATAAGGGAAAACAGGCAAAGGAGTTAATCGATGAAAACAAGGCAACCAATCATAACAGCAATGGCGCTATTACTGGCTGTTCTTTTAGGGGCAAGCCCGGCAGCGGCTGAAACGTATTCAAATAAAGCGCTGCACTGGGGCTTCAAGCGCAGTACAGATCACCAGCCCCCTGATGCAGGCGCACAGTTGAATGAACTCTTGAAAAAGTATGATGCTTTTTATCTGGGAGATACAGAAAAAAAGGATATTTATCTTACGTTCGATAACGGTTATGAAAATGGATACACAGAAAAAATCCTTGATGTGCTGAAAGAAAAGAAAGTCCCGGCGGCTTTTTTCGTCACCGGCCATTATTTGGAGGACCAGCCCGAGCTTGTAAAACGAATGGCAGCGGAAGGACATATTGTCGGCAACCATTCCTGGCACCATCCTGATATGACGACAGTGAGCGACGAGCGCGTCCGCGAAGAGCTGGATAAAGTGAAAAAGAAATATGAGGAGCTGACAGGGCAAAAAGGGATGTCTTACCTTCGCCCGCCCCGCGGAATTTTCAGCGAACGTACCCTTGCAATCAGCAAAGAGCTCGGGTATCAAAACGTATTCTGGTCACTTGCCTTTGTGGACTGGAAGACAGACGCCCAAAGAGGGTGGCGGTATGCTTATGATAATATCATGAGACAAATCCATCCTGGTGCTGTCATCCTTTTGCATACCGTTTCCAGTGACAATGCCGATGCACTCGGCAAGGCGATTGATGACCTGAGAAAAGAAGGGTATACGTTCAAAAGCCTTGATGACCTCACAATCCGCAAGCGGGTACAGGACCCGCTCATCCTCGTGCCATAAGTGAGCCCTTACCAGGGGGCTTTTTTTCTTGGCGGAAAAATTCCTCGAAAGGAAACAGCACGGAGGACATGCTATAATACAACTACTATGTATTGGCAAAGGGTGAAAAGGAATGTGGGAAGAAACAGTAAAGCCGGATGCCCCGTACAATTTCAGCCAGGCACTGGACAGGATGTCCATCGATCCGCTGCTCAAATACGATGCAGATAAAAGAATCGTTCATGTACCGGTCGCCGCAGGCGGCGTGCCAGCCGTCATAACAGTGCAAAGCCTTGGCGATACGGACAGCCCGCAATTTAAAGTATCCGGTTCCGATAAGAGCCTCAAAGAAGATGCCCTGAAACAGGTTTCTGCCATTTTTCAATGGGAAACACCACTCGGGCCGATCATGGATCATTTCCAGGACACAGAACTCGGACCGTTATTCAAAGCATTCAGAGGCACACCGCTCGTGCGGGATTTCAGCTTGTACGGCTGCCTGATGAAATGCATCATTCATCAGCAGCTGAACATGTCATTCGCCTACACCCTCTCGTCGCGCTTCAAAAAAACATTCGGTTTTGAAATAGACGGCGTCTGGTTTTATCCTTCGCCAGAAACAGTCAAGGACCTTCCGTATGAAGCCCTGCAGGATCTGCAGTTCAGCCGCCGTAAAGCTGAATATGTGATTGACCTGTCAAAGGCTGTATATGAAGGAAGCCTGCAGCTTAAACAGCTCGAACAGATGGATGATGAAACGGTTATAAAGGCATTGACCGCTTATAGGGGGATCGGGCCCTGGACCGCAGAAAACATGCTGCTATTCGGTCTTGGCCGGCCGAATCTCCTGCCGAAAGCGGATATCGGCATTCAAAATGCGATCAAAAAACTTTACGGCATGGAGAAAAAGCCAAATGCTGCCCAAATAGAAGAACTTGGTTCCGAATGGGAACCTTATCTAAGCTATGCTTCCCTGTATTTGTGGAGGAGCATCGAGACATAGACATGGAGTTGTTATAAATATGGATGAAAAGAATCAGCCCCTTAAAAGGGGACAAACCTTTCCGTTGACAATCAAACGGCTGGGAATCAATGGGGAAGGCGTCGGCTTTTTCAAAAAGCAGGCCGTCTTCATTCCCGGCGCGCTTCCCGGTGAAGAAGTTGTGGCCGAAGCTGTGAAAGTAAGCCAGAAGTTCGCCGAAGCCAAAATCAAAAAAATCCGCAAGCGGTCCAGTGAGAGGGTCGCCGCCCCTTGTCCGGTCTATGAAAGCTGCGGAGGCTGCCAGCTTCAGCATTTGTCTTATGAAGGACAGCTTAATCAGAAACGGGATATGGTGAAACAGGCGTTTGAACGCTATACAAAATTCCCGGCCGACAAGCTTGAAACCAGGAAGACAATCGGCATGGACAACCCATGGGGATACCGGAATAAATCCCAGCTGCAAGCAGGGAACAAAGAAGGGAAAATCCTTGCCGGACTGTATGGGTTGAACTCCCATGAACTTGTGGACATCACGGAATGCAAAATTCATCATCCTGAGTCAAACAGGGTCACCGAAGTGGTGAAAGACATTTTGCAGGATCTCAATATCCCTGCCTATAACGAGAAAAAACGGCGTGGATTTGTTCGGACGATCGTCACAAGAGTAAGCTTTGCGACCGGCCAGACTCAGCTTGTCCTGGTAACGGCAAAAACCGATTTTCCGAAAAAGGAACTATTCATAGAAGAAGTGAAAAAACGGCTTCCGGATATCACGTCAGTCATGCAAAACGTCAATAACAAAAAAACATCTGTCATTTTCGGTGAAGAAATGGTCCACATGCACGGCGACGAAGTGATAGAGGAACAGCTCGGCGACTTTTCTTTTGAACTGTCGGCACGGTCGTTTTTCCAATTGAATCCGCAACAGACCGTCACCCTCTATAACGAGGCCAAAAAAGCTGCCAGACTGACCGGCAAAGAAAAAGTTGTCGATGCATACTGCGGTGTCGGCACGATCGGCATGTGGGTAGCAGATGAAGCCGGAGAAGTCCGCGGAATGGATACGATCGCACCTGCAATTGAAGATGCAAAAAAGAATGCCGAACGCCACGGCATAAAAAACGCGGAGTTCTATACAGGCGAAGCAGAAAAGCTGCTTCCGGAATGGGTCAATAAAGGCTGGAAGCCGGATGTCGTGATGGTCGACCCGCCCCGCTCCGGATTGCACCAAAAACTGATCGACACCATTTTGAAAGTAAAGCCGAAACGGATCGTCTATATTTCATGCAACCCGTCAACACTTGCCAAAAATGCGGCCCAGCTGGCTAAAAAATATGACGTGAAGTACATGCAGCCGGTGGATATGTTTCCGCATACGGCGCATATTGAAGTGGTGGCGGTGTTTGAGATGCGGAAGTAAAAACTTGGCTCTCCCGGTTTTTTCTGAAAGGGGCAGCATATATTCCAGAAAATAAAAAAGCCGGACACTCATGCTTATATGCATTGAGTGTCCGGCTTTTTATCTTCAATATACGACCCCATATTGCTGTGGTGCACACCCGTGACAGTTTTTTATCAAACCGGTGTTCTGTTGGTATTTTATTTCAGCAAAATTGACATTTTATATATTGCCTTTGTCTTGAGTTAATGGTCTTTATTATAAATTCTGAGACAATGTCAATAACCTCGGATCTTCTGCGGTGGATGATCGCCTCTAATGGAAGTTTGTTTTTCAAATCACGGGCAGTGGTAATAGTATAATTGCCTGTCAGAGAGATATACACATCCTTATCCACAAATGCATCTGTGTATCAACAGCATTATACGATGTTATTAACAATATCCACAATAGAGAGGGGTCTTATACACAAAAATCCACCGAATAAAAGTGAGGCATTAAAACACGAAAGAAAACGGTTTATCCACATTGTTAACACCTCTGTGGATAACTTTTATCAACAGAAGTGGAGGCGTAAATCGTTTTGGTTCTGAATCCTGAATACAAAACAAAAAAGGTCCCCGGGAAACGGGAACCTATCTCCTAACTTAATCATGCTTTTTTGCCCGCTGATCAGCTTCTCTTGAGCGTTCCTGCGCTTCGCGGTCTTCCTGGTCGGCTAACTCCTGGGAGAATTCGATGTCTTTACCATCGGGGGTTTTATTCGATCTCATGACATCATTCGGATCCGGTGCCTGTTCATTTCGTTTTTTCTCGTCCATGATATCCACTCCTTTTCAGGAATTGAGTTCCTGGAATTTTTTGTCCATGTTATGATTTTACCCGCCGTGTTGATGATGTAATCTTATTTTCCGCCGGCGCGGTCAGCTGCCCTGAATTCATGGCCGTATAAGACTTCCTGTGTTTTTCGCAATGTTTTGCGCTGGGCTTTTTCCTTTTTCCGCTTTGCTTCCATATACTCAACCTGCCTTTATGTAGGATTTATCTTTAGCTTTTCTCTCCGGCTGGGAAAGTATACTTCTTGCGCAATGTAAAAAAGCCTGCACAGGGCAGGCTTTCAAGCTTCAAGACGCTGTTCGGATACTTCTTCCTCGATTGACCGCATCGTATGAAGTGTGTACTGGTCTTTTGGGATTTCAAAAAGGTTATAGGTGAGTCCGTTTGCGTTGAGCTGTTCAAAGATGTGTGTTTTTGTTTCATTGGCAAGGACAACGTAAGGCAGCTTTTGGGCGGCTCTAGTTGAACGGACGTTCTGCAATCTGATGCGCATGTAAATGGTTTCGATGTCCAGTTCGTAGAACAATTCGTTGAAGAAGTGTTTCTTTGCTTCCTGATTATAGCCTTTGCCGAAATAGGGCTGGCCGATCCAGGTGCCGAGAAAGCCGGACTTCTCCTGGACGTCGAACAGATTGATCGTTCCGATTGGGTATCCCCATTCATCAAGAATTGTCCTTGAGATCAATTCGCCGCGTTCTTCGGCTTCGATTGTCTGTTTCGTCATAAACAGGAATTCATCATAGGAATAAGCCTTATGACGGACGTATGGAAAAACTTCAGGGTGCACCATCAGATCATACAGGGTATGAGAGTCTGCCAGGTCGCGTTTTTTAAGCATAAAAAAATCCCTCCTGCGAGGGTGGACAGACGCCACGGGCTTTACCACCCTCGAATTTTTTCGATGAAAGCTAAAAAAATTCGGGGTGGGAATCGAACCCACTAGAACCAGTCAGACTGGTGGCGCACCATTTGCCTTTCCCGTATTTACCAAAACGTTCATGTGACGTTCGGATTGTCGTTGTAAACGGCCAACAATTCAATAATGGGAATGATTATTTCCTAATCGTATTCTACTCAATTTCTTACAAAAAGTGAACTGTTTTTTACCCTAATTTATTATAAATTTTTTCGCCGCTAATCATTGTCAGGACAGGCTTCGCCAGGTAATCGAACGGATGCCCGCTCCAGAGGGCCAAATCTGCATCTTTTCCGGTTTCGATGCTGCCGACCCGGTCGTCTACACCGAGGTTCCTGGCAGGTAAAATGGTGATGCCTTCGAGTGCTTTTTGTTCAGGGAGGCCTTCACGAACGGCAAGTGATGCACAGATGTTCAAATATTGAATCGGTGTATAAGGATGATCAGTCATGATCGATACTTCAATATGATGATCGGTCAAAACCGAATAGGTCTTCCATGATTTGTTTTTCAGTTCAATTTTCGACTTCCTTGTAAAAGTCGGTCCGACAGAAACCTTAAGTCCGGAAAGTTCGTCAGCAATATAATGGCCTTCTGTGCAATGCTCGATCCGCAAATCAAGGTCGAACTCTTCCGCGAAACGTACAGCTGACATGATATCATCGGCACGGTGAGCGTGGATGCGGACCGGTATTTCCCGTTTCAGGGCGGCGACGATCGGAGCTGTACGGAATTCCTCCGGTCTGTCCGTGTGAAGGGCATTGTAAAATGTCTCCCGGAGCATGCCCATTATCCCCATTCTCGTAACTGAATCACGGGATGATTCACTGTGCATGCGCTTCGGGTTTTCGCCAAGGGCGATTTTCAGTCCGGACCGCTCCCTTAACATCATTTTGCTGATATTTTTGCCGGATGTTTTTATGACGCTTGTTGTCCCGCCGATAACATTGGCGCTTCCCGGCAGTACCTGTACAGCAGTGACGCCGTGTTCGATTGCATCACGGAAGCCGATATCCAGCGGCTGGACCCCGTCGATTGCGCGGATATGCGGTGTGAGCGGTTCGATTGTTTCATTGGCATCGCTGCCGGCCCAGCCTGTCCCTTCATCATACAGGCCGAGGTGTGTATGCACATCGATGAAGCCGGGCAGCAAGTATTTCCCCCGGCATTCGATTACTTCAGTTTTTTCATCCGGAATCAATGTCCGGCCTATTGCAGATATTTTTCCTTCATCTATCAGCACATCTCCATTTTGAATAATCGGAGAAGTCACCGGGATAACGGTTGCGTTTTTAAAAAGAGTTTTCATATCTGGTCTCCCGTCCCTTCGTGGAATGAAATAATCACCATGATTTCAAATCGGCTTTTCAGGCGAGATTGCAGTTAATGAGGGAATCAGCCGATGAACTTCTCGACCGTTACACGTTAATATTTACAGGAGTGCGGCTGATCCCCGGGCTTTTTTATTTAATCTTAAAAAGGGAGTCGATCTCCGCTGCACGTGCCCTTTTCACTACAGGTACTAGTGCTGCATGCGTTCCTGTTCGCTTCGGCCATATGCCGGGGAATCACAAAGATGCGCACGCCGAGTATTGCTTACCCGCATCAATCAAGAAGTTAACCCCCTCTAAAATAAGTCACGCAGCGCTTTTTTCAGCGTCGGGAATTGAAAGGTAAAGCCGGCGTCCTCCAGTTTTTTCGGGAGCACCTTCTGGCCTGATAACAGCAGCATGCTCATTTCACCAAGAAGCAGCCTTAATGCAATTCCTGGAACCGGAAGCCAATGTTTTCTATCCAGTGCCTCCCCCAGTTTTTTGCCGAAGTCATTCATTTTTACAGGCTTAGGCGCTGTGATATTGACCGGTCCGCTTATCTTTTCTTTATACAGGATAAAATCAATGCTTCTGATTGCATCCCGTAAATGAATCCAGGAAACCCATTGCTTGCCGCTGCCGACTTTCCCGCCTGCATGCAATCTGTAAGGCAAAGCCATCTTCGGCAATGCCCCGCCGGTATCACTTAAAATGAGGCCAAAACGGGCAAACACTGTCCTGACTCCCATGGCCGCAGCTTTTGAAGCGGTTTGCTCCCATGCCTTAACGGTCCTTGCCAGAAAGTCACCGCCGGCTTCGTCCCATTCTTCTGTAAAGGTCTTTTTTTTCGACGTTCCATAAAATCCAATTGCAGAGGCATTAATGAAAACGGACGGGCGCTTTGACATTCTTTCTATGAGTTCGAGGATTCGTTCCGTTGTCTCGATTCTGCTGTCGTAGATTTCTTTTTTTCGCTCTTTTGTCCATCTGCTGTTAATTGATTCACCGGCAAGGTTGATGACAGCGTCTATATTTTTCAGTTCGTTTTCAGGGTTGCTGTCCCCGGTGAGCCACTTAACATAGGTTGCATTTTTCTTTGTCCCTTTAGTGGCGGGGTTTCTCGTCAAAATAAACAAGTTGTGTCCCTGTGACGCCATATATTCTGTAAGGGCAGCCCCGACAAATCCGGTGCCGCCGGCAATGACGATACGCATACTTGTTCCTCCTTTGGAAGAGCGGTGATTGTCCGGAATCTGCTTCTCTTCTTTAATTCTGTACTGAGGGTAATATTCCTTTTTACAGAAGGGTTTAACGGCATGATATGATTAAATATGAGGTGAATCGCTATGCCGAAGATAACTAGAATTACGGCCCAGAAGAAAAATGACGAGCGTTTTAATGTTTATATTGATAAAGGCGGCGGAGAAGAATTCGGATTTGGGGTCGACCAGGATGTGCTGATCAAATTCAACTTGCGCAAAGGGAAAGAGCTGACAGAAGAAGAAATTGTAGAACTGCATGATGAAGAGGAATATCGAAAAACATACACTGCTGCAGTCAGATATCTCGGCCATCGCATGCGGTCGGGCAAAGAATTGAAAGACTATCTGGCGGAAAAGGAGTACCCGGCTGTATATACGGAGCGCGCAATACAGAAGCTTTCGGAAATGAACTACATCAATGATGCCGAGTTTGCTGTCGCGTACGTGCGGACCCAGATGCGGACGACTCAGAAAGGTCCGGGCGCGATCAGGCAGGAGTTAATTAAAAAGGGTTTGTCAGAAGCTGAAATTGAGGCAGGCTTAGCCGAATACCCATCGGAACTCCAGGTTGAAAACGCCGTAAAGCTCGCCCGCAAAAAAGCGGCACAAAATAAAAAAAATTCCCCGAAAGAAACACGCAAGAAACTTGAAATGGCACTGATGCAAAAAGGCTACCCGTCTGAAGTGATCCGGACTGCTGCCGAACAGGCAGATACCGGCACAGGGGAAGAAGAACGCAATGAAGCTCTTGAATACCAGGGCAACAAAGCCCATCGCAGGTACAGCAAGTATGAAGGGTGGGAGTATGTAAAGCGCATGAAACAGTTCTTATTCCGAAAGGGTTTCTCCATGGAGGAGATTGACAGGTTTATTGAGGAAAAAAAGGAAGGGGACGGTTGAACAGAGGAGGATAATCCCATAAGCAGGGAACAGCAGGACATCTAAGACCCCTCCGGAGGGCATCTAAAGTACTGAACCACTATTGAATGCCTGTAATGAGGAAAATGAAAAGAATCATTATTAGCACTGGACCCCAATTCAGTACCTATGATTCCATGAATTCCATCAATACGAGTACTGAACTTTTATTCAGTGCCCCTAAATCCGGGAACTCCATCAATACGAGCACTGAACCTTCACTCAGTGCCCCTAATTCTGGGAACTCCATCAATAAGAGTACTGAATTACTATTCAGTGCCCATAATTCCGAGAGCCAAATCAATACGAGCACTGAACTCCTATTCAGTACTCATAATCCTGAGAACCATATCAAAATGAGCACGGAATACCCATTCAGTGCCCATAATTCCAGGAACCCCATCATTACAAGCACTGAACCACCGTTCAGCTGCCCCTAACAGAGGCAGCATCCTGAAGCCAGGATCTTTCCCCGCTCACTTATCTATAAAAATTTCCGCCTGCCCATCATCCTGACTGACAATCATCTCAGCCACTGCTGCCGGTGATTTCAGCCTGGATGGATCTTTGACATGGTCGCTTTCTGACCAGAAGGGCGTGTCCATCCCGCCCATATAGACAGCTGTAACGGCTACGGGCGTGTCTTCAAGTTCTTTGACAAGGCTTTCGGTGAATCCCCTTACCGCAAATTTGGTGGCACAGTATACCGATTCGTTTACCTTGCCGCGCAAGCCGGCGGTTGAAATGATGTTCATGACCTTTGCCGAAGGACGGCCAAGTAAATGGGGAAGCAAGTCTTTGGTCATATAGATGGTTCCCCGCATGTTCGTATCAATCATCTTCTCGATTTCATCATCTGTTAAATCTGCAAGAGCTCCGAAATGGCCTGCACCTGCATTATTGATCAGCCAGTCAATGCTGTCTGTTTCGGTGATCATGCCGATTGTATCTTTAACCTGCTTGCGGTCAGCCAGATCGCACACAACCACTTTCGCTTTTCCGCCTTTTTCTTCGATTTGCTGTTTGGCGGTGTCCAGTTTCTGTTTGGTCCTGCCGAGAAGAAAAAGTGTATGGCCCTGTACGGCATATTGAAGGGCAAGTTCTTTTCCGAGCCCGGTGCCAGCACCGGTAATAAGAATATTTGCCATATGAAAAGCCTCCTATCCATGTACATAATTAGACAAACTTCTACATTATCTTAACACAGAACAGTTTGTTTCTCGGCCTTTATCCCCTATACTAAAAAAGAAGCGACAGTATCATATCCGGGGGGATAAAGGATGGAAAAGAGATACAGCCAGATGACTGAATACGAATTAAAGCAGGAAATTGCGAATCTTACCGAAAAAGCGAGAAAAGCGGAACAGATGGGAATGGTAAACGAATTTGCCGTATACGAGCGGAAAATTGATATGGCGAAATCGTACTTGCTTGACCCGTCTAATTACAATCCTGGGGAAGTATATGAAATCGCTAATGATCCTGGCTCTTATTTTAAAATAAATTATTTAAACGGCATCTTTGCATGGGGCACCCGGCTATATGTAAAAAAGAAGGAAGAAGCGCTGCCGATTTCTTTGCTGAAGACAATCGAAGTAAATCGGAAGAAATAAAAGGAGAGCAGGGCCCGCTAAGCGGGTGCTCTCCTCATTTCGAGCGCTGGCGGCATAAACGGTTCATCCTTTTGAAGGAAGACCGCCCTTCCTGAGAAGGTTCCGCATATGCATATGCCGCTAAGCGGGTGCTCTTCGCATTTCTAAAAAAATCACGAACGTTTTCTTGTTTGTTTTTCCAGTATATAATTGTGGAGGGATTTTTCAGTTTCGCCGTTTACCTGTTCAAATGCATGCTTCGGATTGGCACGCGGTGACTGAAAAGGGTTTTGGTGCATGTTGTCAAAGAACTTTTTCTGTTTGCTCAATAGAAACACCTCCATTTAAGATGCGTTCCTTATTCCTTTGTGCGTGTCTGGTTTGATTTTCTCATGCGTTCCTGCGGCCTGGTGTTGATTGTGCCATCCGCCCGCCGGGAAGAATATTCGGCTTTGGCGCGCGGTTCGCCGTCAAGTGACATGTTTGGAGGGAAACCCTGCTCTTTATTGCGCATCTCATGAACCTCCTTTTGATTTGGGTTCATTTATAGTATGAATAAATAACCGGCTATTTATGTAAGCATAGCTGGACTGGAGGGAATGTTATGGAAGATATTTTTGAACGGCTTGCCAACGATCTCCTGTATGTGAACAATCAGCTTTCCTACTATCAGGCCCGGACATGGGTTGAAGTGCTGTGGGAGGATTTTGAAACGACACGGGCAAGAGCCGGACGCAGTTATAAAGGGAAAGAAGTGTCGGAGCACGTGGTGAGAGAGTGGATCCGCCAATATGGACCTGCGCTTCATGATTTCAAAAGCGATAACCCGAAGTTCTCCCATTTGTTTGAAGACAGGGGCTTAAAGCATTAAAAGAAGCGATGACAGCATGCTGTCATCGCTTTTTAGCCCGGTACCAGGTCAAGTTTTTTCCGCAGTTTTTCCTCACTGAATACCCATCCTGTATAGGAACTTTGAATGTCCATTGTATGGGAGAGCTGGACAACTGCTACAAAAGGGTAGTGTCCTTTACTCCAATAGCGCAAATCGATGAACTTCACTTCAATGAAATCATCGTATTCCCGGACAACCCAGCGGTATACCGGTGAGAAGGACAGGAATGCGGACAGGTTTTTATCTTCTTTGGCTGCCTGTATGGAGGGCAATTCAGGGACAGGTTTCTTCTTAAAAGAATCAAGAATCCCGATGTCGTTGTTTTTTACATTTGCCACATAGAACATCTCGTCTGTTTTCACGGCAACATGCCATTGAGACCACCGGAATGTTGGCGAGATGAGGATTTCCACCGCATCAGGGATTTTCTGTTTGACAGTCTGTTTCACCTTCATTCGTGCGTACGTTCGCCATAAGTAATACACAAAAATGACGCCGTACATGATGAGGAAGGTATAACCCGGATCATAGCCATACCGCCAGATGATGATGCCGATAATATGAATGAAGAAAATAAACGGGTCAAACGTATTGATAATGCCGAGTGCGACCCATTTCCGGCTGAGCGGCCGAATAGCCTGCGTTCCGTAAGCATTGAAAATATCAACAAATACATGCAGGAATACAGCCAAAAATGTCCATAGCCATAAATGCAGTAAATTCGTTTCTGGAATAAATGCGTATATAGAGAAGCTGATAAGAAGAGGCCACAGCAAGACAGCGGGGATAGAATGGGTGATGCCCCTGTGATTGCGAAGATATGCAGCGTTATTTACGAGTTTTAAAACGGTATCCAAATCAGGTGCCTGTGATCCAAGAATCGTTCCGATCAATACAGTTTGCGCAGTTACCGGATCACTGGCAACCACGGGATCTAATGTAGCAAGCCCGCCCAGTGCGATTCCCATCACAAAATGGGTGCCAGTATCCATGCATGTCAGCCTCCTTACCTGGACAAGTATATGATTCCGTATATGTTAAGTATAGCACTGTCCTCATTATTCATTCTAATGAAAATACTGTAAAATGTTAAAAACATCCGAACTCATGCCGGGCCTCTCAAGAGATGCCTTTTTAACCTTAACGAACTAGTGCATGAGCCAACTGATATGGCTCGTTTTAAAAAGCCATTTGTAAAGATTCTTTTCCCGAAAGCAGTCTTTTTATAACACAAAATTCCATTATGGAGGAACAATATTGTCACAAGAAATGTTTGTTTTACCTGAGTCATTTAATGCCGGGCAGTTTCAGAATGATTTAATCGAATGGTTCAAACGGGAACAAAGACAGCTGCCGTGGCGGGAAAACCGGGACCCATACCGGGTCTGGGTCTCGGAAATCATGCTGCAGCAGACACGGGTCGATACTGTCATTCCTTATTTTCTCCGGTTCATGGAAAAATTCCCGACACCCGCTGCTCTTGCACAGGCTGAAGAGGAAGAAGTCCTGAAAGCATGGGAGGGGCTCGGTTATTATTCAAGAGCCCGAAACCTCCAGAGTGCCGTACGGGAAGTGATGGAACAATATGGCGGGAATGTGCCGGACGATCCCCGTAAAATTTCTTCCTTAAAAGGGGTTGGACCTTATACAGCAGGTGCCATTTCAAGCATTGCATTCCAGAAGCCTGAACCGGCAGTTGACGGCAATGTCATGAGGGTTATGTCGAGAGTGCTGTCCATCTGGGATGACATCGCCAGGCCAAAAACAAGGAAGCTGTTCGAGGAAGCAATCAGATCTGTTATTTCAAAGGAAGATCCATCCGCTTTCAACCAGGGCATCATGGAGTTGGGCGCACTTGTCTGTACACCTAAGTCGCCCAGCTGCCTGCTTTGCCCGGTGAGAGAACATTGCAGGGCATTTCATGAAGGTGTCCAGCATGAATTGCCGGTTAAAAGCAAGAAAAAAGAACCGCGTCCGCTTGAGATGGGGGCTGCGGTCATCTGGAATGATAAGGGTGAAGTATTAATCCATAAGCGGCCGGCAAAAGGACTGCTGGCAAACTTATGGGAATTCCCTAATCATGAAACACAGCCTTCGGAAGTGATCCAGCAGGAACAGCTCACTTCATACTTAATTGATGATTATGGTGTTGAGCCAGGCGCTCTTGAATATAAAACAGCGATCAAGCATGTGTTTTCGCATCTTGTCTGGCATATTTCGGTTTATGAAGGAACTTCTGCAGAAGGCGTCCTGAAGGAAGCTGCAGATGCGAAGTGGGTTTCCAGACAGGACATCACAAATTTTCCGTTTCCGGTTTCGCATCAAAAAATAATGAAAGCTCTTGTGCTGAAGGAGGATGAAAATGGACTTACATCTTAACGGCAAAGCGGTACTCGTTACGGGCGGATCAAAAGGAATCGGCAAAGCGATTGCAAGACGGTTTGCGGAAGAAGGGGCAGCTGTCGGGATTTGTGCTCGAGACGAACAAGAATTGAAGACGGCAAGTGAGGAAATCGGGGCTGAGGCCTATTTTGCCGGTGATCTTACTGACAAAGCAGTGAGGGAAGATGTTTTCAACAGCTTCGTTTCAAGGTTCGGCAAAATTGATATACTGGTAAATAACGCTGGCGGCAGCAACGGCGGAACGGCAATGGAAACAGATGTGGAATTGTTTGAAGAAGCGATCCAGTTGAACTTCCTGCAGGCCGTCCACTTAAGCAAACTTGCGGCCGCTGAGATGAAAAGACAAAAAACAGGAGCAATCGTGAATATCACATCGATTTTCGGCCGTGAATCGGGAGGGAAGCCGACTTACAATGCTTCAAAAGCAGCAATGATCAGTTTCACAAAAGCATTCGCTGATGAATGCATTCCATTCGGAGTGCGCGTCAACGGCATCGCACCCGGTTCGATTTTGCATCCGACAGGAAACTGGCAAAAGCGCCTGGATGAAAATCCGGAAAAAATAAATCGATTTGTCGAAGAGCAAATTCCGGCCGGCCGATTCGGCACCGCCGATGAAATTGCAGACGTCGCCGTATTCCTGGCCTCACGCCGTGCCTCCTGGGTCATTGGCGCAACACTGAACACAGACGGCGGCCAATCGAAAATGAACTTTTAAAAAAAGAAAATGCCAGGCAATTGCCTGGCATTGGTCAATCACTGATGATCTCTGTTCCGGAGGTCCATGTGGCTTCATTACGCTGAAAACCGCCG
Source organism: Bacillus marinisedimentorum (assembly GCF_001644195.2). NCBI lineage: Bacteria > Bacillati > Bacillota > Bacilli > Caryophanales > Bacillaceae > Bacillus > Bacillus marinisedimentorum. The sequence goes on from NZ_LWBL02000043.1 coordinate 95,808, forward strand.
CGGCGCTCGATTTCCTTTACAATTTCACGCTGGATTGAGGCGCCTTCCTGATTCAGGTAAGGGACGACCTGCTGAAGGTTGCGGTGAAAATGAGCCAATTCGCTGTCACGCCATTCTGTTTTGGAAATCATCGAAAGTTCTGTCATGTCACGGCCTACATACATGGATTGTTGCTCCTTTCGTATCATCATAGAGCTATAGCAGGACGAACACTATTATTTTTCACCCGCCGGATGATGCTTATTCGGCAAAAACAATTAAAGGGGGCTGAAATCATTGGAAAGAAAAGTGGCACTTGTTACAGGAAGCAGCCGCGGAATCGGGAGGGAAACAGCGATTGCTCTCGCCCGTGAGGGGTATGATATTGCCGTTAACTACGCACGCAGTAAAAGCGGTGCCGAAGAAACGGCCAAAATGATTGAAGAACTTGGCCGGAAAGCGGTCATTGTCAAAGCCAATGTCGGCAATCCGGAGAAAATCAAAAAGATGTACGAAAAGATTGATGAAGAATTCGGACGCCTTGACGTACTGGTCAATAATGCGGCATCTGGTGTGCTCAAACCGGCAGTTGAATTAGAGGAGTCTCACTGGGACTGGACGATGGACATCAACAGTAAAGGACTCTTATTCAATGCCCAGGAAGCTGCCCGCAGAATGGAAAAAACGGGCGGCGGAAAAATTGTCAGCCTCAGTTCGCTTGGATCGATCCGGTACCTGGAGAATTACACGGCTGTCGGAGTATCAAAAGCGGCCGTGGAAGCATTGACCCGTTACCTTGCAGTCGAATTGGCGCCGAAAAACATCGCGGTGAATGCCGTATCCGGCGGTGCGGTTGATACGGATGCATTGAAACATTTCCCGAACCGTGAAGAAGTCCTCGCGGATGCCGCAAGCCAGACACCGGCCGGCCGGATTGTGACACCGGGAGACCTGGTACATACAATCCTGTTTTTGCTGTCGCCGCAAGCCGATATGATCCGCGGTCAGACAATCATCGTTGACGGCGGAAGGTCACTGCTTTTATAAACTACCCGGCAAAGTGCATGAATGCTGGGATTTTTACAAGTTATTACAGTAAAAAAATTCACTCGAAATCCAATTTTTTTCTTGCGTATAACAACCCTTCGCTCAGGTTAAATTAACCTCTGTGGAGGTGATACTGATGAACAGAAAGCCAAACAAAACTAACGCACAAGAAGTTAGGCAGCAGAATGCTCAGTCTGCTCGTGCCGGCCAACAACAGCAGCAACAACAGTTCGGCGCTGAGTTTGCAAGCGAGACGAACGCTCAGGAAGTTCGTAAGCAAAACCAGCAAGCTGAGTCTAAAAAGCAGCAAAATTCTGCTGGCGCACAGCGCCCACAACAGTAATCAGCACCCGAAGCACACTCCTTATCCGTATAGGATAGGGAGTGTGCTTTTTTCAGGGTATGATTTGGCAACAGGGGATATTGTTGTTTTTTGATTTGGAGATGGGTGAAAATAAAGGTGCAGAACCTCAATTCAGTCCCTGTAAATAGGCTCGCGTGCCTGTAATGGTGGTTTCTCTCTTATTATAAGCACGAGAAGCGTCCGCCCGTGCCTATAAAGGTGTAGTCCCTCTTATTATAAGCACGAGAAGCGTCCGCCCGTGCCTGTAAAGCTGTAGTTCCTCTGATTATAAGCGCGAGAAGCGTCCGCCCGTGCCTATAAAGGTGTAGTTCTTCTGATTATAAGCACGAGAAGCGTCCGCCCGTGCCTGTAAAGGTGTAGTCCCTCTGATTATAAGCACGAGAAGCGTCCGCCCGTGCCTGTAAAGGTGTAGTCCCTCTGATTATAGGCATGAGAAGTGTCCGCCCGTGCCTGTAATGGTGTACACCCTCTGATTATAGGCACGTACAAGACGGTCCACCATGCCTGTTACGCTGTACAGTAAGCACGGGAAATAATGCTCTGATCCTTATAGTTATCGAAAATATGGTCACCAGGCAACTGCTTTTCTGGACGTAAGTTTGAACCTCTGAGTAAGGCCCTGGACCTGTAAACGGAGATATCCTGTTTCCTGAAAAAGGCCTCGTTGCCCCGCAAATAGGAGGCAACAAGACAAAAACTGTTGAATATGCATATCACTTTCAAGTCCAGCAGGATTATGTGCATACTAAATCATATAAAGATAAACCCAAATGAAGGGGAGAGATTCAGATGTGCGGGCGTTTTACATTATCAGCGAGTGCCGAAATGCTGTCAGATCGTTTCGAAGTGCCGAATATGAAGGAATTGAGTATCGAGCCAGCCTATAATATTGCACCTTCACAACCAATCCTTTCCATCATCCATGATGGGGCGAAAAGACGGGCAGGATTCTTGAAATGGGGATTGGTGCCCTCCTGGTCAAAGGATCCAAAAATCGGAAATAAGATGATAAACGCCAGAGTTGAAACTGCATCGGAAAAGCCGGCTTTTCGCAATGCATTCAAACGGCGGCGCTGCCTGATCATCGCTGATGGTTTTTATGAATGGCAGAAAACCGGCGATAAAAAGATTCCGATGAGAATTCAGCTGGAAAGCGGAGCACCTTTTGCATTTGCAGGACTATGGGAGAAGTGGGAACGGGAAGAAGGGGAAGCGCTCTACACTTGCACAATTCTGACAAGAGCTGCCAATGAGTTCATGGAGCCGATTCATTCCAGGATGCCTGTCATATTATCCGGGCAGGCTGAACATGAATGGCTTGATCCGAACATACAGGATCCCCGCTATTTAGAGCATTTGCTTGATATCTATCCCGAAGAAAACCTGGAAGCTTATGAAGTATCTGACCTGGTCAATTCTCCGCAAAATGATACGCCGCAGTGCATCCGGCCCATTTGACAAAACTTCTTAAAAATCAGCAGATAAAGTCAAAGGGAGCACGAGCGTTTTTACCGAAAATACTTTTGAACGAAGGGGGACAGTCCAAAGACCAGGAGGGTAAAGTGAATGGGCGACTTTTCCAGTAATTTGGCGCTTCAAATGGAAATTATTGATAAACTGCTTTGTCTGCAGGGAGAGGTTGAGAGCTGCAGCGAAGAAATGAAGAGGCTGCTGTGCGTAAAGGATGATATGAGGCGTGCCGGACGAATTTGTGAAAGCACGGAAGCAAGGCTGGATACGGTATGTAAAGATCTCGAAAATAAAAAAAATGAGCTGCAGAGGCTGCAGGAGTTATTTGAAAAGCAGACGAACCTTGTGATCAGTTCCTTTTAACCGGAATGAATAGGAGAAAAGGGTAAGAAACCAGCGGTCACAGGGTTGCCGCCGGAAGAGTTCGGAATCCCTTTTACAATGGTTTAACAGCTGTGCTTTTAGGGGAGAGTCAAATGGAGTCTCTTTCCTGTCAAGTAACTCTTTTGTTTCCAAATGGAAAAAGTAACGTTATAATGAATAGATGAGAATCGCAAGCAAAGCTTGAATAAGCAGCCGGAAACGCTAGGAAGGGAGAAGAACATGAAGCTTCCCGGACCAGGAGAAAACATACAAATACATAGTTATAAACATAACGGCCAACATCACCGTACCTGGGAAGAGACGACCTTGCTCAAACGCACCGGCAATGTTGTCATCGGCGCCAATGACCGCACGATTGTAACGGAATCTGACGGAAGGTCATGGCTGACAAGAGAGCCGGCAATCTGCTTCTTTCATGCCCGCCAGTGGTTTAACATCATTGCCATGCTGAGACAGGACGGTGTCTATTATTACTGTAATATCAGCTCTCCTTTTACAATAGATGAGGAAGGGCTGAAATACATCGACTATGACCTTGATGTCAAGGTCTTCCCTGACAGGACATATATCCTGCTGGATGAAGATGAATACGAGAAACATAAACGAGAAATGAATTACCCATCTGTTATCGATGCGATCCTTAAGCAGAATGTGAAAGATTTGATTGGCTGGATCCGCCAGAGAAAAGGGCCGTTCGACCCGGTTTTCATCGATACATGGTATGAACGGTTTCTTACATACCGTTCCTGAACCTGTTGGTTTTCAACAGGTTTTTTCAATAGTCCCAAAATCACACCCCGGCGGCAGGCAGCGCCTGGAGAGAATCAAGAACCAAAATTCCCTGCACGATACGAGGCACAGATTACATCGAGGTGGTTGTTCTGGATAGTGTAAAACGTTATCTTGCTTTTGTTAAACCGTATAAGTGGCAAATCATCATCACAGTCATTGTAGGACTGGTTAAATTCAGCATCCCTCTTTTGATGCCCCTTCTGCTGAAATATGTCATTGATGACATTGTCGGAGCGACGCAAGTGCCGGCAGATGAACGATTGACCAAACTTTGGACGATAATGGGCATCGCGTTTGTCGTCTTTGTCATTTTTCGCCCGCCAATCGAATACTACCGCCAATATTACGCCCAGTGGACAGGCAGCAAAATTCTTTATGATATAAGGGACCATTTGTTTACCCATATTCAAAAACTGAGTTTGAAATATTATTCCAATGTAAAAACAGGTGAAATTATTTCAAGGGTTATCCACGATGTGGAGCAGACGAAGTCGTTTGTCATTACCGGCTTGATGAACCTCTGGCTGGATGTGGCAACAATCGGCATCGCTATTGCCATTATGCTTTCCATGGACATCAAGCTTACGATTGCCGCCATTATTTTATTTCCTTTATACGGTTTTTCAATCAAGCATTTCTATGGAAGGCTGCGCAGTTTGACAAGGCAGCGTTCCCAGGCGCTTGCCCAGGTGCAGGGCCATCTTCATGAACGTGTCCAGGGGATGCCTGTAATCAGGAGTTTTGCACTTGAGGACTATGAACAGGAACAGTTTGACCGGCAAAACAGCAATTTTCTTGATAAGGCGCTTACGCATACAAGCTGGAATGCCATGACATATGCCGTCATCAATACAATTACGGATATCGCCCCGCTTATCGTGCTGGCTTACGCCGGGTACCAGGCGGTGACAGGGGCTGTTACAATCGGAACGCTCGTTGCGTTTGTCACCTATATGGACAGGCTCTATAATCCGCTGCGGAGGCTTGTCAATTCCTCGACTACGCTGACCCAGGCGATCGCTTCCATGGACCGGGTTTTTGAATTCATGGATGAGGAATACGACATCAGCGATAATCGGGATGCTAAAAAGCTCGAAAAGGCAAGCGGCGATATCAGGTTTGAAAATGTTTCTTTCTCTTATAATGAAGGGGATATGGCTGTCCTGAAAAACATCAACCTTCACGTAAAGACGGGTGAGACGGTTGCGCTTGTAGGCATGAGCGGCGGAGGGAAATCAACGCTTGTCAGCCTGATTCCCCGTTTTTACGATGTGTCTGAAGGCAGGATTATGATGGACGGGAACGATATCCGTGACTATGAAGCCAAAAGCCTTCGCAATAATATCGGGATGGTGCTGCAGGACAACATCCTGTTCAGCGAATCCGTCAAGTTCAACATCAAAATGGGGAATCCATATGCATCTGATGAGGAAGTTGTTGAGGCGGCTAAAGCAGCCAATGCCCATGAGTTCATCATGGCTCTCCCGAACGGTTATGATACAAAAGTCGGGGAGCGGGGCGTAAAGCTGTCGGGCGGCCAGAAGCAGCGGGTTGCGATAGCCAGGGTGTTTTTAAAAAACCCGCCTGTGCTCATCCTCGACGAAGCCACTTCTGCTCTTGATCTCGAAAGTGAACACTTGATCCAGGAGGCGCTTGAAAAGTTGGCAAGTGAGCGGACAACGTTCATAGTCGCACACAGGCTTGCGACCATTACGCATGCAGACCGGATCGTCCTCATTGAAAACGGTGAAATCAAAGAACAGGGGACACATCAGGAACTGATGGACAAAGCGGGCGGCTATTCACGCCTCTTCCATGTCCAGCAGCTTGAATAGAACCTTGCGGCCAAATGGCTGCAAGGTTTTTTTGCAGTTCAGGATGGCATAAATAGTCAGCAAGGAAGCATTTCGAACACAGCGGTCAATTATATGAATATAGATAAGGACACCTCTGCCTTCGCTTAAAAACTCGCCAAACGGCGAGTTTTCTTTAATGTATCAACGGTTTAAATGACTAAATTACTTGTATGACAAAAACATTTCACCCTGTAAACTTTCTTAAAATTCACTATTGTATTTAAATTTTGACGGGTTATAATATAAATAAATAATTTTGTGAGAAAATTTTGTCAATAGGGCAGCTAAGAGGAGTGATAACGTTGGCTGAAAATACTGTATTAGACGTACAAGGGCTGCGTACCACATTTTTCACAGATGACGGAGAAGTGCCAGCGGTAGATGATGTTGATTTTCACGTTAACGAAGGTGAAATTCTCGGCATTGTCGGGGAATCCGGCTGCGGGAAAAGCGTAACATCACTGTCCATCATGGGGCTTGTACCAAGTCCTCCAGGAAAAATTGTCGGCGGAAAGATCCTGTTCCGTGATGAAGATTTAACCAAAGCAACTGAAAGACGAATGAGGCAGCTGCGGGGAAACGACATTGCGATGATTTTTCAGGAACCGATGACTTCACTGAATCCTGTCTTTACAATTGGGGATCAGTTAATCGAAGCAATAAGGTTACATAATAAACTGAATAAAAAACAGGCTGCAAAGCGGGCGGTTGAAATCATGAAGATGGTCGGCCTCCCGCGAGCTGAAGCACTGCTGAATGATTATCCGCATCAGCTTTCCGGCGGGATGAGGCAGCGTGTCATGATTGCGATGGCAATGGCCTGCGACCCGAAAGTACTCATTGCGGACGAGCCGACAACCGCGCTTGATGTAACCATCCAGGCACAGATCCTCAGTTTGATGAAAAAGCTGAACAAAGAGCTTGATACATCCATCATCCTGATCACGCACGACCTGGGGGTTGTCGCGGAGGTTTGCGACCGGATTGCCGTCATGTACTCCGGTAAAATCGTGGAGGAAGGCGATGTACAGACCATTTTCAAAGAACCGAAACACCCGTATACAAAAGGGCTGATCCAGTCTGTGCCGGATATGAGGACAAAACAGGAGCGCCTCTATTCAATCCCAGGAAACGTGCCGAAGCCGGGCAGCATTAAGACCGGATGCCGGTTTGCTGCAAGGTGCGAATATGTTATGGACAGATGCTTGAATGAGAGCCCGGATTTATACGGGCTGGACGGGCACCGCGCCAGATGCTTTTTACATGATGAAGAGAGCAGCAAGGAAGGTGAAGGTGCATGACGGAAACATTGCTTGAAGTAAAGGACCTGAAAAAACACTTCCCGATAAAAGGCGGTGTCCTGCAGCGCCAGGTAGCAGCTGTAAAGGCGGTTGACGGTGTTTCATTCACAGTCCGGAAAGGTGAAACGCTCGGAATTGTCGGGGAGAGCGGCTGCGGCAAATCTACAACCGGCAGGCTGCTTCTACAGCTGATCGAAGCTACTGAGGGGTCTGTCAGATTTGAAGATAAAGAAGTTACAAGTCTATCAAAGAAAGAGCTGCGTAAACTGAGAAGGGAGATGCAAATGGTGTTTCAGGATCCATTTGCATCATTGAATCCGCGCCATACAGTTGAAAGAATCCTGGAAGAGCCGCTTATCGTCCATGGCATCGGTAATTCTTCCGAACGAAAAAAGATGGTGCGGGACCTGCTGGAAACGGTAGGCTTAAGCAGTTATCATGCAAAGCGCTATCCGCACCAATTCAGCGGCGGCCAGCGCCAGCGGATTGGGATTGCGCGGGCGCTGATGACAAAACCGAAGCTCATCATTGCCGATGAACCGGTGTCGGCACTGGATGTTTCCATCCAGTCGCAAGTGCTCAATCTTATGCAAAAACTTCAGGAAGAGTTCGATCTCACCTATATTTTCATCGCCCATGACCTCGGTGTCGTCAGGCATATAAGCGACAGGGTGGGTGTCATGTATCTTGGAAAGATGGTCGAACTCGCAGACAGCGAAAAATTGTACAAGAATCCGCTTCATCCTTATACACAGGCTCTGCTGTCAGCAGTGCCGGTACCTGACCCGGATTTCAAGCGGGACAGCATTATTCTTACAGGGGACATACCGAGTCCTTCAAATCCACCTGCAGGCTGCGCATTCCACACAAGATGCCAGGCGTGCATGGATATCTGTAAAACCGAAACACCTGAATTCAGGGAAGTTGAACCAGGGCATTATGCCGCCTGCCATTTATTTAATGAAGGCAGGAAGCAAGCATAAATAGATATTTTTTAGGAGGGGTTGTATGAGAAAGAGGAAAGGTTTAGTTTGGTCAATTATGCTGACGCTGGTATTGTCCCTTGTACTGGCCGGCTGCGGCGGTTCAGACGAAACGTCCGGTGAAGGCGACAAGGTGAAAGATGCCGGCAGCGGTGACAGCCCGGAGCAAACATTGATCTTTGGGCGCGGCGGTGACTCTGTCGCACTGGATCCGATTACGGTAACTGATGGTGAGTCTTTTAAAGTAACGAAAAACGTATTTGATACACTGATAGACTACGGCGATCAGGACACAGAAATCCAGCCGGCGCTGGCGGAAGAGTGGGATGCTTCAGAAGATGGCTTGACGTATACACTGAAGCTTCGCGAAGGAGTCAAATTCCATGACGGAACAGACTTTAACGCAGATGCAGTCGTTTATAACTTTGACCGCTGGATGAACGGCACGAAAGACAAGTTCTATTACTATGCTTCCATGTTCGGGGGATTTAAAGGTGATGAAGGGCATGTCATCAAAGAAGTGAAAGCTGTTGATGACTACACTGTTGAGTTCACGCTTAAACGTCCACAGGCTCCGTTCTTGAAAAACCTTGCCATGTCCCCATTCGGTATCGCAAGTCCGGATGCAATCGAAAAGCAAGGTGACAAGTTCGCTGAAAACCCTGTAGGAACAGGTCCATTCGTCTTCAAAGAGTGGAAGCGGAATGACAGAATCGTCCTTGAAAAGAATGAAGAGTACTGGATGGAAGGATATCCGAAACTGGATTCCGTCATTTTCAAGTCGATCCCTGATAACTCTGCACGTCTGAATGCATTGAAAACTGGCGAAGTTGATATTGCTGACGGCGTCAACCCGACAGATGTTGCGCAGATTGAAAGCGACAGCAACCTGCAAGTGTTCAAGCGTCCTTCCATGAATGTCGGCTACCTTGGTTTGACATCAAACCGCGAGCCGCTGAATAACAAGAAAGTCCGGCAGGCTCTCAACCATGCTGTTGATAAGCAGGCGATCATTGATGCATTCTATGCAGGCCAGGCAGAACCGGCTAAAAACCCGATGCCTCCTGTAATCGCAGGCTATAACGATGATGTAGAGGCATATCCTTATGACCTTGATAAAGCGAAGCAGCTTCTTGAAGAAGCCGGCTATGCTGATGGATTCGAAATGGAACTGTGGGCAATGCCGGTTCCGCGTCCTTACATGCCGGACGGCCAAAAAGTGGCTGAAGTCATCCAGGCAAGTTTTGAAAAAATCGGCGTAAAAGCTGAAATCAAGTCTTATGAGTGGGCCACTTACCTTGAAAAGGCACGTAATGGTGAAGCGGATTCCTTCTTGCTGGGCTGGACTGGCGATAACGGGGATGCCGACAACTTCCTTTATGTCCTCCTTGACAAGGACAACATCGGAAGCAACAACTACACATATTATGAAAATGATGAACTTCACGACATCTTGATTGAAGCCCAATCCACAGTTGATGAGGCGAAACGTGAAGAGCTTTATAAAAAAGCACAGGAAATCATTCATGAGGATGCACCGTGGATTCCGCTTGTACACTCTACACCTGCACTTGGCGGAAAAGCGAACATCAAGAACTTCTTCCCGCATCCAACTGGCTCTGACAAATTGACTAAAGTCGTATTTGAATAAGTCCAGGAGCGAGGGAGGGGAGCATTGCTCCCCTTCTCTTACATATAAGGAAAAGAGGTGGGTATGATGCTGCAATATACAATCAGAAGGCTGCTGCAACTCATTCCAGTCCTTTTGGGAATGACGCTTATCGTTTTCTCGATGATCCGCGCCATTCCCGGAAATCCCGCCCAGGTCATTCTGGGACAGCAGGCAACCAAAGAGGCGATAGAGGCTTTATCAAAAGAACTGGGTCTCGATCAGCCCTGGTACATCCAATATGTCGACTACTTGAAAGGTGTGTTGACAGGAGATCTCGGGTCTTCCTTAAGGACCAGCTCGCCCATTAGTGAAGAAATTTGGCCTTATCTGGCCGCGACACTGGAATTGTCACTCTTTGCCATGATTATTGCGGTTGTAATCGGGGTCAACGCCGGAATCATCAGCGCATGGTTCCAGAACTCATGGTTTGACTATGCAGCAATGGTCATTGCGCTTATCGGAGTTTCCATGCCAATCTTCTGGCTTGGTCTGATGGAACAATGGGTTTTCGGCATCAAGCTGGAATTGCTGCCGACGACAGGGCGCGAAAACATTCGAAATCCGGTTGATGCCATAACGCACTTATATGTTATCGATACATTAATTCAGGGGCGGACCCAACAGCTCACTGAAGTTTTCAAGCATTTGATCCTTCCGGGGGTTGCCCTGGCTACGATTCCAATGGCGATTATCGCACGGATGACCCGGTCAAGCATGCTTGAAGTCATGCGTTCTGACTTTATCCGGACGGCAAGGGCCAAAGGAATGAGCATGTTTTGGGTTGTGTACAAGCATTCATTGAAAAATGCGGTTATTCCGGTTTTGACGGTCATCGGTTTACAGATGGGCCTATTGCTTGGCGGTGCCATCCTGACTGAAACGATCTTCGGCTGGCCGGGAATCGGGCGTTACATTTATGAAGCGATCGGTTACCGCGACTATCCGGTTATCCAATCCGGTATTCTGGTTGTCGCCACAATCTTCGTATTCATCAACCTAATCGTCGACCTTTTATATGCAGCGGTTGATCCACGAATTAAATACAACTAAAAGGTGAAGGAGTGAGCTTCATGGCAGAACTTGCACAAAGCCAGCCGCCAGTACAGCCTGAACCGGAAGTGGAAAAGGTATCCTCCCCCTGGCGTGAAGCCTGGAACGGATTCAAGAAAAATAAATTGGCGCTCGTCGGAGCCGGGATCGTTCTGTTTTTTATCATCCTGGCGGTGGCAGCACCTGTGATTGCACCGCAAGGGGTCAATGAGCAGGAACTCGGCGACCGGCTGCAGGCGCCTTCATCGGAACACTGGCTTGGAACGGATGATTTCGGCCGGGACATTTTGTCCCGTATCATCTACGGTGCCAGGATTTCCCTCACAATCGGCTTTTTTGCGGTACTGGGATCGGTTGTAGTGGGAAGTGTCCTTGGTATCATTTCCGGCTACTATGGCAGATGGGTGGATACTTTGATTTCAAGGCTGTTTGATATTATGCTGGCGTTCCCGAGCATTTTGCTTGCCATTGCGATTGTAGCGGTTCTTGGCCCTTCGTTAAGAAATGCGCTTATTGCGATTGCGGTAATCAATGTGCCGAACTTTGGCCGATTGATCCGCTCAAAAGTGCTGAGTGTCAAGCAGGAAGAGTATGTGATGGCAGCCAGGGCGATCGGAATGAGTGATAGGCGGATTTTGATCCATCATATTCTGCCTAACAGCATGGCGCCAATTATCGTGCAAGGCACCCTTGCGATTGCGACAGCAATTATTGAAGCGGCAGCACTTGGCTTCCTCGGACTCGGTGCACAGCCGCCGCAGCCTGAATGGGGCAAAATGCTGGCTGATTCAAAAGCTTATTTGATCCAGGCACCATGGACAATGATTTTCCCGGGCCTGGCAATCATGTTTACCGTATTGGGATTCAATTTGATGGGTGACGGATTGCGCGATGCGCTTGACCCGCGGATGAAACATTAAAAAACCAGCCTGAAGCGGCTGGTTTTTTCTTATCTTTAAAACTCTGTTTCCCTGTCCGTGATGGTGACTTCGTTTTCTTCTTTATGATAGGTCTGGAAACTGTCCATCAGTTTACTGAGGCGCTCCAGCTGTTCTTCGTACTCCACAATGGCTGAAATGACAGGAAAGAGGTGGAGAGAGTCTTCGTGGTGCACAGACTGCTCTTCCTGATAATACTTTATATAAGCTTCTATTAAATTCTCTCTCCGTTCATAATATTGACTCTCCATTTCATCTGGAAGATCAGGCCTTACTTTTCCAACAAACTTCATTAGAATCTGCTCATGGTAATGGAGATAACTGTCGAGCTGTTCCTGGATGATCGTCTGCAGATTATCGGGTAACTGTGAAAATTCATTTTCATAGCGGTGGAGTTTTTTCAAAATATCAAGCGCCCGATTGGTTGCAACCAGCATTTGCCTGAATAAAACAACCCGCCGGGCCTTGGCGTACTGCTGTTTCTTGAAGTAGCTCCGTTCCTCTTTATATAGGAGGTAAAAATGATCCATTTTGATCATGCTGTCTTTGAGCCGCTCAATTTCTTCTTTTAACGCATTATGTTCCAACGTTTGCCTCGTAAGCAATCTGATCAGCTTAATGATTCCTTCTGTATTTTCATTGATTTTATGATAGAGTTTATTTTCATATTTCGGCGGAATGAAGGCGAGATTAATGATAAAGGCTGAGAAAATCCCCACCATTATCGCTCCGAAACGGACAAGTGCATAATTGATAAAATCCTCCGATGGACTTTGCATGATTGCAACGAGTGTAACAAGGGCTATGGAAATCATGTTTTCAGTTTGCAGTTTTACGTTAATGGCGATGACGATGATGGCTGCCAGGCCAACGATAAACGGATCATTTCCAAATGCTAAAACAAAAATAATCGCCACGATGGCGCCGATCATGTTGGCCTGCACCTGGTCTATTAATGTGTTGTATGTGCGATATATTGATGGCTGTATTGCAAATGTTGCTGCGATACCAGCAAACAGCGGAGAATCTAGGCCGAGAAGGGGGGTCAGGAATAAGGCAAGCATGATTGCCAATCCTGTTTTCAGCATACGGGCGCCGACTTTCATTCGAGAGAATCCTTTCTTTATTGAGAAATTTATTCTTCTTCTATAATTGTATTTTCCTATTATGCAAAAGATAAACGGGTACTGATATAGATGGTAATATACAATGATTCACCTATTATAGCAAGTGGTATTTTTAATTTAATGGTTTGTTAACATTAAGGTGCAATGTTGAATTGGGAAGAGTTTCAATAAATGATGAGAAAGAGAGAAATCCCACGATAACGAAAGGGCAAAAAAGCTAGAAGTTAAAACCTTTATGTTCATTTTGTATTAATGCGTCCTTTAATGAAATCCTGACAATAAGCTGTTCAAAAAATGCACTTTAGAGCGGGACAGTTGATTTCCGCTGCAGGGGCTCGCTTTCGCGGGGCGGGCGC
>NZ_LWBL02000044.1 GCF_001644195.2 Bacillus marinisedimentorum
CGGCCGGGGCCTTTTTTCAGCAATTTTTCTCTTGTTTGCCCGCGAGCAAGCTTCCGTATTCCTGCAGCTTTTCTCCCACTGTACACGAGTTGATGCAAAATGAGTGGGCATATGCTTTGCCGCCGGTGCGGCGATGATGTTCTTTCAAAAAACAGTCGCTGCAGTAAGTATCTAAAAGGCTTCCCGCCTCTTTTACAGCTTTGACACGATTCATCCTTTCACTCCCTGCTTCTCTATGGCTGCTTGGTTGGCTCAGTAAGGGAAGACTCCAATGTACGGTTATGTTTGTGACCTAATTCGTAAACGCATTATCCGGTGATGATGGTGCTGCCGTCAATCAGAGTTCCTTCAAGTCCCTTATGTGCGAGTTCATGTGCTTCCTTGTTCTTCTTCCGGTCAATCAGTTCCCAGCGGACCTTCAGGCCGAGGTCTTCCAGCTTCTGTTCTATTCTGTCCAGCCAGGTGTTCAGCGTTTCATCATAACAAGGCCACTCGCCGGAAGCCTGATTAATGGCACCCGCTGAATCGCCGCTGATACCAATTGTCTGATGCTGGATGCCTGCTTCCTCCATCATAACAACAAGATTCCACAATGCCGCATATTCTGCTTCATTGTTGGAAGAGAGTTCCTGCAGGCTGGCATTCCGTCTGATCCGGTGGGTTTTCCCGTCCTTCTTATAGTATATGACCATTCCGGCACTTGCTTTCCCTGCCTTTTTATCATATCCGCCGTCAAAAAATGCCTGTATGTCATGCGGCTCTTCCTCCACTTGCGCAAGGAGGCGCTCCATCTCTTTCCTGTTCCACCGCACATCTTTTTCATCCACAAATATGATTTCTTTTGTCCGGCCTGTTTTGATTATATCATCGGCCAATTGCAAAACTTCATCACCGCTGATCCACCCGGATATAAATTCAACTTCCCGTTTCCTTTTTGGATTCATATACAGCCATTCGATTCGGAACATCATGTTTTTGTCACCTCGGTTTTTATTATTTTATTGCAACATGAACTAATTACTCGTATAATTTACTATTGGTTCTTTTCACCGCGGTTCGAAAACTCCCGCGTCACCAAAACTAGGAGGTTAATTTTATGATTAATGAACTCATCTGGCTGCTGTTTGCGGTCCTGAATTTCATCCTCGTGCTCGCTGCATACCGGATATTCGGTAAAACCGGACTATTCGTATGGGTCGGGGTTGCCACCGTCATTGCCAACATACAGGTCGTCAAGACAGTTGAGCTGTTCGGCATGGTCGCGACACTCGGAAACATCCTCTACGGAACGGCCTTTCTTGCAACCGATATCCTCAATGAAAAATACGGCAAAGGTGAAGCGAGGAAAGCTGTTTGGCTCGGTTTTTTTGTCCTGCTATCCATGACCTTGATCATGCAGGTTGCGCTCGTTTTCAAGCCACACGAAATTGATTTCGCACAGGGTTCCCTTGAAACGATTTTTGGCCTGCAGCTGCGGATTGCTGCCGGGAGCCTTACCGCCTACATCATCAGCCAGTATCTTGATGTATGGCTTTACGGCAAACTTAAGCAGAAATTCAATAAAAACAGCCAATTGTGGATCCGCAATAATGGAAGCACGATGTTAAGCCAGCTCATCGATACCCTTATTTTCACTTCGATTGCCTTTATTGGTGTTTTCCCGTTTGGGGAATGGTTAATGATCGCATTTTCAACTTATATTATAAAATGGATTGTAGCTGTCCTTGATACGCCATTCATGTATATCGCCAAACGTTTCCATAACGGCGGTGAAACGGCGGTTCAGCCTGAGTCCTGATAGATAGGTGATAAACAAACATGATTGAAGTTTATGTTGATGGTGCAAGCCGGGGCGACTCGGGTATGGCCGGAGCAGGCATTTTCATTAAAAACGGCAGTGAAGTCGAACAGCATTCCGTTCCGCTCGGCATTCTTTCCAACCATGAGGCGGAGTATGCCGCTTTACTGAAGGGGCTGGACATCTGTCTTCAAAAAGGCTATACGGTTGTCTCCTTTCGTACGGATTCACAGCTTGTCGAACGGGCGGTGGAAAATCGCTACGTAAAAAACCCTGTTTATGTTCCGCTTCTTGAAAAAGCGCTGGAGCAAATCGACAAATTTGACCTGTTTTTCCTCAAGTGGGTGCCTGCAAAAGAAAACCGGGCCGACCAGCTGGCGAAGCAAGCCATCCATTTAAATGAATGATAAAGCCCCCCTGCTGCTGCCGCCAGGGGGACTTTTTTAATTGTTAGGACTTTTAAAATGTAAGCGTTGTGGATAAAAAGCCAGAAGAGAATCGTCCAGCTCCAGGCGGCAGCGGCTATCGTCATAAGCGCATAATCGCCTTTGGCATTCGCCAATTAAGAACCGCTCCGTGTTTATCAGCTGGCAGTATTCTTTTGTTTAATGAAAAGAAACGCTTCTTTTCTGGTATGTATTTTCTGAGCCTGGAGAGCTTCGAGTACGCCGACGAAGTAACTGCCGTCAAATTCACGCTGCAGTTTCAAGGTGATTTCAATGGCGATATTCACCAGATAATCGCTGGCGCCCGTCAATGTCTGACCAAAAAAGATGAATCCGTACTCCTGACGGTCAAATTTGAAACCTTTGCTATCCAAATACTCCAGAAATTCTTCCACTGTGGCATCCCGTCTAAACAAGCTATCCCCGCCTTTAACCCTGTACTCCATTTCATCATACCGCAATTTTTTTAAATATGCATACATACTTTCAGAAAAAAATTGGACACTAATCGATGAGGTGATTTCATGTCAAAACGACGGAATAATAACAGGGGCAAAGAAGCACCGAGTGTGAATCCGATGGGAATAAGCCCTGGAAAAGAACGCATGGATGATCCGGTAAGCCAGGGTGAAGAAAAAGCCAAGAAGGATAACACGGAACGTTAGCACCGTGTCTGATTGAAATGGAAAAGCTCCCGCTGCGGCGGGAGCTTTTCGCTTTAACGGTATTCATTTTTCTTAACTTCATTTTCAGCATATGAAGGCATATCTTTGCCTTCTGACCTCATGGCCATTTTCTTTGCATTGTTGTTTCGCTGTGCGTTCGGATTCCCTTTCTTCTGCCTGCCCATCTGCTCAACTCCTTAACAAGTGATTACAGATAGTATGCGCAGCCTCCCGGTGATTATGAACGCGAGTTATTGCTGCCTTCTCCGGCAATGGGGTTATCCTCATATGAGCACCAGTCACTCCAGCTGCCAGGATACAATTTCACGTTCGTGTATCCGGATTCCGACAGCGCCAGGATATTCGGGCAGGCTGTCACGCCTGACCCGCAATGAACGATGATTTCCTTTTCACGGTCAACCTGTCCGAATTGCCGCTCAATGACGGAAGCTTGTCTCCATGTATTGTCGTCCCTGAGCAGGTTTTTCCAGAAGTGATTGACGGCACCTGGTATATGCCCTGCAACGGGATCAATCGGTTCTGTCCGGCCTGCATACCGTTCCGGTTCCCGCGAATCGATGATCACCGTGCCTGTGCCATGGAGTCTGGATTTCACTTCTTCCATATCGGCAGTCAATTCAGATTTGACGGCCGGGACAAACCTTTGCGGCGGATGCTTTGCTTCATCTGTTTCCACAGCGAAGCCGGCTTCTTTCCATGCTGCAAATCCGCCGTCAAGGACTTTCACCCGATTGTGGCCCATATAACGAAGAAGCCACCATAGCCGTGAAGCCATTGCTGAGCCTTGATCGTCATAAGCTACGACGAGCGTATCATTTCCGATGCCTGCTTCTCCGAGCTTATCACTGAATTGTTCGATATCAGGCAGCGGATGCCGGCCGCCGTGTTTAGCTGCCGGCCCTGACAGGTCCTTTTCCAGATCAAAATAGACGGCGCCGGGAATATGTCCTTCCTTGAAGTCACGTTCTCCCTTTGAGGGATCGCCAAGGTCGAACCTGCAATCCACCGCGATGACCTGACTGTCATGCAAATGCTGGTAAAGCCACTCAGCTGGCACGATCGTTTTCATCGAATCACCCTTCCCCGGACACTTTTCTTGCATATGCTTCCACCATCTCGATTGTCACATTCCGGCGAGGAGGTACAGCCCCTTTCCTGGCAAGGGCGTTCATTTCATCTGTGATGCGGTTGATTTCCGCAACATCATATCTGTCTCCGTTCACAGCCGCAGTCACAGCGCTGTCGATTGCTGACTCTCTTTGCTTTTCAAGTTCAATGAATTGCCGGATCCGTTCATGCTGCTCCTGTGAATGAGCCGAGATCGCTTTATGTACACTCATGATTTTTCCTCCTCCTGGGGTGATGGTGTTTCCATTATACCAGTCCCTCATTTTAATCAAAACGTTCAGCTTTTGATTTCTTCCCATAGCCAGCTGTTGAGCAAGCCTGACGAAGGAACGGAATGCGGCAGCCCTGCAAGCCCCTCTTCAAGTTCATTATGCATTCCCTGCAGCCTTTTCATTATGCCCCCGTTCAATCCTGCCTTTTTCCCTATCTTGATTTGTTTAAAAAATGCTTGCATATCCTCCTTTAAATCTTCAGGCAACTGAACGGAATCGATTAATTCATGTATGGTTAGAGGCGGTTTTTTCTCATGTTGGGTCAAGTACAGGACATTGAGCAGCCCTCTTATAAAGTGAATGTGCCGTTTTACATTGTTGCCCGAACTGCTGCAGCGAGTGTTATGCCGAGCCATGTTCCAGTAATGGTAACCAAGCGCTTTCAGTGAATACATATCCGCCACCCCCGATCTCATCAACGAAATCAAGCTGCTGTTTTCAACATGCCGAACCGGAGCGAATAGCCACTCGGCCAGCCCGGGATTTGACTTCTGGTAAAGGCGGAGCGCTTTCTGGATATCCCATCCGTGGAAATCCAGGCCGGCTGCACCATCAACCGTGTCCGGAAGCGGATCGATGCGGACATAGTCCCGCAGCTCCCGCTTATAGATAAACCGGATATCATGGTCGCTGTCAGAATGGGCATAGCCGAACATCCTCGAACCGGTTTCCACCGCATAAAGGATTGTTATTTCGTTCTCGTGTTCGATTCTGCGAAGTTCTTTCATTATCTGCACACTCATCAGCAATCCTCCTTTTATGTACATTTTTCTCAGTGACGGTCCTAGCAATACCATTTGCAGCGAATGAATATGACAGAATGAATGAAAGAAGAGCCCGGCTGCTGCCGGACTCATTCCTGTTCTGTCTCTGTTTCTGTCTCTGTTTCTGTCTCTGTTTCAGTTGCGGAGAGCTTTCCTTCTTTGCTCTGAAAGTAAGCGTGGAGAATGCGCTGGCCGATGTACTTATTAACGGAATAGCCGTCATCCACCCACGGCACAACTACTGAAAACGCAACTTCCGGGTTTTCGTATGGTGCATATCCTACAAGTGTAAGGTTATATCGATCGGTACCATGATATTCCCTTATCGGTCCATAATACTGCGCCTGGGCAGTTCCTGTCTTACCGGCCGCACGGTATTTGTCATACGGCGGAGAACTGAACATGCTCGCAGTTCCCCCGGGCTGAAATACTTGACGGAACCCTTCTTGCACCCGCTTGATATGCTTCTGGTCCATGCTCAGTTTATTGAGCACTTCCGGTTCCACATTTTTCACTATTTTGCCGTCGAGCTCCTGGCCACCACCCGGTTCATATATTTCCTTGACGAGATGCGGCCTCATGCGGTAGCCGTCATTCGCGATAGTGGAAACATACTGGGCAAGCTGCAGCGGTGTATAGGTGTCGTACTGGCCGATCGACATATCAAGGAATATACCGCCGCTTGAGATTGGATTATAGGCCCCTTTCAAACCCGGCGATTCATTCGGCAGGTCGATGCCCGTTTTGATACCGAGACCAAACTGTGCATAATAATTTCGCAATTGACGGTAATATTTTTCATCGATTCCGAGCGGCATTTTGTGGTAATAATATTTTCCCGCCATTGCCATGACGGTTTTGAACATATAAACGTTGGAGGATCTCCGCAATGCAGTCAAATCGTTAATGGCGCCCATCGTCGTATACGATTTCTTCGGATTGGCTCTAGAGAGGTAAATAGGCTGGTCAACAAGGACCTGGCCCGGGCTGATCGCGCCTGAGTCGTAACCGGCCAGGACGGTCGCACCTTTTATGGCAGAGCCGACTTCATATTGGGTTGACATGATGCCGAACGAATAATCTTGAATCATCCCTTTTCCGTCATTCACAAGGTACTGTTTGCCTGTCATGGCCAAAATTTCACCGCTCTTTGGATCCATCATGACCGCAAAAGCGCGGTCGAGCAAGTTGTTGCCCGGCACTCCTTTGGCTTTCCGCAATTCTTCCTCTACAATCTTTTCCACTTCTTGCTGCAATTCAATATCAATCGTCAACTGAAGGTCATTGCCGCGCCTTCCTTCTGAAACGGTTTCTTTTTCAAGTTCGTTGCCGGCCTTATCCGTTACATACTTCACTTTTTCCTTGCGCCCTCTCAGCACGTCCTCGTACTGGTACTCAAGGAATGTCTTTCCGACCCGGTCATTTCGCTCATACCCTTTGGAAGAATAGTAGTCAAGCTGATCTGCAGGAAGGCCTTGATCTGATGTTGTCACGCTTCCCAGGATGCTTGAGAAGGTCCCGCCATACGGGTATTCCCTTTCCCAGTCAGTTGTTGTATCAACACCGGGAAGTTTTTCAAGATTGGAGCTGACGACGGCAAACTCTTCATTTTTCACATCATCATTTTTAATGATCTGGGTTGTGAACGCGTAGCCTCCGTCCATCTCCCGCTTTATGGCAAGCACTTCAAGTTCCCTGTCTGTGAATGAATTGATTTCTGCGTCTGTTATCCGGTCAAGAATAAGTTTATATTCTTCTTTATCATCAAGTTCATCTTTTTCTTTTTCAGTCAGTTTCGCCATCGCTGCTTCTTTATTTTTCAAAATCCAGAAATCTTTTTTATCGCGGACCGGAATGTTTTCTGTGCTTTTATCTATCATTGTTGCAAGCTTCTCGGCGGTTTCAAGCCGCTGGTTCTGGGAAACTTGCTGGGATTTCGTGTAGGTGATCGCCTTGACGGCCCGGTTATCGACAATAAGCCTGCCGTTGCGGTCGTAAATTTTCCCGCGCGGCACAGAGTTGTTCACCGTGACATTTTCGGTCCGGTCCACTTCATTTTTAAAACTTTCACCATATACGATTTGAACGACGCCCAGCCGTAAAATGAGGGCTGAGAACAGAAGAAAAACAACTAAAAACAATATATTCAAACGAAATGGCAGTTTTTTCTTTTTCTTTTTACCCACTCAATCAAACTCCCCTTTTTTTCTAAACCCCAACTATTGAAGCTAGTAAAATTATACAGCCGATCCGGTACTGTCATCAATGAAAATTTAGCAATTTATGAAACTTGCAGGAATTCATCCAGGAATTCAAGAATTTTTGTACATGCAGTCAAAAAACGGCGGAAATTCTGCTTCTGTCATATTTTCTCATACTTCCTGCTGTTTATCATCTGCTTAAAGAACCTTTTTCAAAGGCTATGTTAAACCTTATTGTTGATTTGGCAGCGTGTTACTTTCCGCACTTGCACAAGCCGCGCCAACACAGGCTATGTTTAAATCAACATTCCTGGATGACGAAGCCTTTAAATAAATGGGAGGGATTTTTATGAAGATTGCTTTTATCGGTCTCGGCAATATGGGGCTGCCTATGGCTACCAATCTCGTAAACGCAGGTTACTCTGTCATCGGCATCAACCGGAGCAAAGGAAAGGAGCAAACCTTTAAAGAACGCGGCGGAATCACAGGATATACTGTCAGCGAAGCTGCAGCCGAGGCGGACATTGTGCTGACCTGCCTGCCGCTTCCTGAAGACGTCGAAAATGTTTATTTCGGTCAGGAAGGCATCATTGAAAATGCCAGAGATGGTCTTACAGTGGCCGACCACAGCACGGTTTCACCTGCGCTCAATAAAAAAATTGCCGATGCGGCCGGCAAACGGGGAATCGGATTTATCGACGCTCCGATCAGCGGCGGCAATTTCGGAGCTGAAGCTGGTACGCTTTCCATCATGTGCGGCGGCGGGAAAGAAACTTTTGATAAATTGAAAGATGTTTTTGAAGTGATGGGTGAAAACATCTACCATGTCGGTGATACCGGGTCCGGGTCGGTTGTGAAGCTGATCAATAATTTGATGGTAAGCTTCCATACCCAGGCGGTCAGTGAAGGCATGGCGCTGGCAAAAGAAATGAATGTCAATCCTGACCTGGTTTTTGATATTTTAAATGCCAGCTATGCGCAGAGCCGGATTTTGGAGCGCCACTATAAAAACTTCATCGCAAAAGACCATTATGAAGCAGGATTTGCCATAAAGCTTCTCCTGAAGGACATGAGGATTGCCGGTGAAATGGCAAAAGAAGCCGAAATGGAGCTGCCCGGCGGCAAAAGCATGACCGCCCTGCTTGAAGAAGCAGCTGAAAATGGACTTGGCGAAAAAGATATGAGTGCCATGCTCCTCAACATGGACCGGCATATGAATAAGAAATAATAATTTTGCGTCTGTTTTTTCTCCTTCCCTCAGGGCGGGAAAAAACAGGCGTTTTCATTTCCTTTTGTACTTCTCCCCGATACTTAATAGATCACGCGGTGTTACCAAACCGAGCAGCTCCACATCCGCCTTCCCTGTTTTGGTGATGAAAACGGCTTCGAGCCTCTGTCCGCTTTTATCGACCGCCTGCAAATAAAGTTCTTTTACATCATATACCGTTTTTTCCTGATTGATGAATGACGCTCTTGTCTTGCTGCTTTCATAACGGAGGAGATCTCCAACTGAGGCTGTTTCCATCGCTTCTGTCGTAATGAAGTCCGCGTGTCCGGCGACCCACCTCGAGATTGAACGGTCGGTAATGAGTCCGGCATACTTATCGCCTTCATCATAAACGGGAAACTGGGAATAAGCATATTTTTTCACTGCCATGACGACTGATAGCAGGGAATCTGTTTTTTTAAAGGCTAGAACCTTCCGCTCGTAAGCAGGAATGACATAAATGGGCTGCATCAGCTCATGAACAATGAATTCGAGTTTTTCAACGACAGAAAGGTGCGGCTCGGCGATGGCCACTTCCGGATAACTTTTGTCATGGACGATTGCATTCCGTAATTCTCCGGCTTCCAATAGGTCCTCCCGAAACTCCATTACGATTCCGTTTTTCCTTTTGGCCATTTCTACAAGCCTGTAAAACGGCATGTACCGGTTAATCCCGACAAGAGATCCGAGATATTCAGCGATTTCGTTATAAGCCTTTATAAATCGTTCGGAGTTTTTCACATTCAATCCCCTTTTCGGTTTTTATTTGTTTATTTTACCATGTAATTACAACCACAAATACGATATGTGAAATTTTTAAACGCCTAAAAAAATAAACCAGGAATCACCTGGTCAGATGCATGTCTTTAATTTCAACGCCTTCCCCGGCGTTCTGCTGTTTGTTAAATGACCGAACCAACTTTACAGCGAAAGAATCATGAACGTGATATAGGACATCGATCATGATGACGCTATAGATAACAACCGTTAATCCGATAAATAAGAAAATCATCATCCATCACCCATTTCACAGTTATTAACCCGCCGATAGTGATAACCATTATCATTTACACCTTAATCGTATCACCACCTCTTTGTTTTCGCAAGGCATAAGCGGGAATGATTCTCATTCTATCGCGCGTTTTTCTATTTTGTTCACAATTTACGGAGTGAAACGCGACTTGCCCTCAAATATATTGGAATAATCCGTCGCTTCGCGAAGCGCTTTTTCCTCCGCCGGAATTCGGATGGAGAGGACAATGATATTCAGCAGCGTAAACAATGCTGCCGTTAAATAAGCGTCAAAAAGTAAAGGAGCACTGAGAAATTCAAGTGCGACAACAACATAATTCGGATGGCGGATATACTTATAAGGACCTTTTGCGACGACATCAGCACCCGGCAGGACGATGATTTTCGTGTTCCAGAACTTGCCAAGCGAAAACAAGGCCCATACCCGCATCGCCTGCGCGAATACAAACAGGGCCAGCCAGAGCGGCCATAGATCCGATATACTCCTCTGGATGAGACCCCCTTCCACAAAAAACATGAAAAAGAACAGCACGTGGACAAGCACGATATATTTGTAGTGCTGACGTCCGTGTTCACGTGCTCCTTTGCTCTTCATCCATGCTTCATTCCTGCGGGCGATCATAAGCTCTGCAATCCGCTGAAAAATAAGGAAAGCGAAAAACCAATAAAAAACCGTCACGGGTTCACCTCCACTCCATCAGCACAAGTTCCGAACTGAAACCCGGCCCAAGCGCGGCACCAAGGGCTTTATCTCCAATTTCCATTCTGTTTTTCATTGCTTCCTCAAGAACAAACAAAATGGTGACAGATGACATGTTCCCGTAATTTTTTAAAACGGCAAGCGGGAGATCGAGCTGTTTCCATTCTATGTCCAGTGCATCGCGGTATGCCTGAAGCACTTTTTTTCCGCCCGGATGTGCGATATATTGCTTTATATCGGCAACGGTTATCGACTGCTCAGCAAAAAACGAATAAACCTGTTCAGGAAGCCAGTCTTTAACAAGTGTTGGGATATCTTTTGAAAAAACGACATACAGCCCTTCATTCATTACCTCCCATCCCATTACGTCCTCTGAATGTTCAAGTGTGGATGACTGGCTGGCATTGATATGTAACAGCGGCCCCGTGTCATCATGCTGCACCGAAGCCTTTTCCCCGGCAACAAGTACACAGGCAGCTCCATCTGAAAACAAAGAGGTGCCGATCAAGTTGCTCTTGGAAAAGTCTTCGTGCTGGAACGTAAGGCTGCAAAGCTCTAAGCTGACCAGCAATACCTTCTCCTCCGGAAAGGCCATACAATATTCATGGGCCCTCGACAACCCTGCAGCCCCTCCTGCACATCCAAGTCCCCATAATGGGATCCTTTTTGTTGTGCGGGAGAACGGCATCTTATTCATAATCCTGGCATCGATTGACGGAGTAGAAACGCCGGTGGAGGACACAAAAAAGATCGCATCGATGTCAGACAGGTGAAAGTTCTTATCTTTCAAACGGTAATTGCCGATGCAGCGTTCAATTGCCTTTATGCTGTATTCCACTGCACATTCAATGTATTTATCATTTTTTTCCTTAAACGTATGGGGTTTCCTGAACCACTCCAGCGGTGCAGAAAAATGCCGCTTTTCGATAAGGCCGTTGTCAAATACGGACAGCAGCCGGTCGATATCCCTGAAGGCAACCCCAAACTGTTCCTTTGCAAATTGTGCGGTTTCCTTCTGCCCCACCACGTGAGGAGGGGCGTATGTACCTGTAGCCATAATAATGCTCATTTTTGAGACCTCCGGCATTTATTTCGTTACTTGTAATATCCCCTATAGTTTCTTCATGAAACCGAAAAAAATGCAGACAGCATGCGGATGCACGCTAAACTGCAGAAATATTTCTTTTCAACCTTCAACTTTTAAGGTGCTTTGCCGATATTAAGGAAAGGAATAATCAACATGCGTATTTTGCCTTTTCGCGTGGATGAGGTGATAAGACATGCAATTAAACGAAAACGTGGCCAAAGTATTGAACGGGGCAATCCAGGCGCTTAAAACGATTGTACCAGAAGGAGTCGAAATATATAAACCTCTGCTCATCGAACATTCATTCACACACTTGCCAATGGCTGTTCTGATTGGAATGACCGGTGATGTACGGGGGCGTCTCTTGATTGACGGAGATAAAACCGCATTTGGTGCACTTGGCGAAAAAATGTTCGGAATGCCGCTGGAAGGTGACTTGCTCGAATCCTTCACAGGGGAATTTGGCAATATGTTCGCGGGCAACCTGTCAACCGTCATATCAAAGGATAATGTCCTGATGGATATCACTCCGCCAACAATCATGACTGGACGTTCGAGGCTTAGCGGTTTTGATAAGGCATTGCATGTACCTATAAAAATGGACAATGATAGTGACATGAATGTTTTTTTAATGCTCGAAACATCGAACTGAACGCCTCATACTCCTTTCATCTATGTTGTGTGGCGATGAATGCTGATAAAAATGGTGCCGAAACAGCCTTCGGCAAAAAGACGATCGGGTTTACTTCATAGGCCAAACTATGTAAATATCATCGGATAACATACTCGTTTTCAAACTGACGAGTTCGGTTTTCGAGTACAAAACAGTATACCGCACACCCAAACAGCAGTCCAATCAGCAATAGAATTGGGCTGCTTATTTTTATTGATTAAAAGTGTTTCTTAATAAGGTAAATGGAAATTGGAACAGGAATTGACACCCCTTTTTAGTAAGATGGCACAACTTCATGTCATCCACTGAGAGGTATGGCGGAATGATGAAAGCAAAGACATTGCATTTTAAAATGAGTGGGTTGATTCCGCTGCAGGTACGAAAGGAAAGGTTAAGCTCCAGGGTAGGCTGCTATCATATACATGAATAATTTATTCCATTAAATGGGGTATTTAATACGGCGGTGTTAAGTACCATGTTGATTTGTACTGAAGTTGAGTGGAGCGGAAGGGGCTTGACTCCTGCTGAAGCAGCGGGACAGCTGAGACCCCACCCGAGCGGAGCATAGCGACGAGGAGGTTCATCGCCCGCCCCGCAACAAAGAAGACACTGTGAGTGCGACCGGAGGGAAGCAGAAACGGATGTCGCACTTGTGCCTGTGGTGAAAGCGAGCCAATGCAGCGGAAATCAACAACGACTTTATACAGGAGCTTTAATAAAGAAAAAGAAAAAAGCTTAGAAAATAAAAATTCTCTAAGCCTTTTCCCTGTGAAATATCATGTGTTTGCGGTTATGAATTCCAAGTGACTTTGTCTGTGATCGGTGATTTGCTCCTCGCAAGTGAATCTGTTTAGCATCAAAACAGGACTGTTTCATTCTGTTATAGCTTATTTAACATCTCCTGGATCTGTTGTGAAAATTGACTGGTGTCGAATGATGCAGATGCCGCATCCCTTATCCTTTCATCACGCAATGCCGCTCTCCTTCCGGCCTCTTTCAAATGGCCGATTCCTTCATTTATATATTTCTGATATAAGAAGTCCAGTTCATCGAGCTTCTCTTTATAGCGCATTTCAACAGAACTGCTGATGCATTCTTTGAACATATCCACCACAACATCCCCCGGGCGGAACGGTTCCTTCTTATGCGGCGATGTCCCATCGAATACAGCTGCAGCGATTGCAGGAATGGCGATCATATCAAGGCTTCCCGGGTCAAATGAACATGGATAGCGATCGACCCTCAACCCCAGTCCGGCCGCCTTTTCGGCTATTTTTTTCATCATTGTCGATTTCCCGCTGCCAGGCCGGCCTTTAATGATGATCCTTTTATCAAGACCTTCTGTTATATTGTCAATGAAATTAATTGGTCCATCCGGTGTTGAGGCCCCGAAAAAGATCGTCCGACCTTCACTTGCTTCCTTTCCGGGAACCGCATTCACGAACAAGTCGTCAAGCAAACGGCCGGTAACATCATCCGCCCTGTCAAAGTCCATTTCGCTTAAGTATATTTTTTCTTTTTCAATATGGAGCAAATGAGCCCGTCTGAAAGCGGAAACGAGGTTATCGAGTGCCTGCTGTTCTTCCCTTTCCCATTCAAGCGCTTGTGCTTTTGTTTCAGCAAGCTGTCCTTCATCATAGCTGATTTGCGGATTGATCGTCAGGGAGCGGCTGTTTATATCCGAACTTATCCTGTCTGCATCAAAAATCACCACATTCTTTTCCGGAATGGCAAGCCCTTCAAGGTAGCGGGTATTGAGAGGTGAATGGAAATACTCAAGTGACAGGCCCTCTTCCATCAATTTCAATGCTGCCTTTCTGATAAATGCCGACTTCGCCTCCCTCGACTTTCCTTCAACCAAAAAGGTCAGTGCGGCTGCATCGGCCAATTCCTGATGAAGGGACACATATCCTTTGCTTGAATATACTCCTGCATAATAGTTTTTTAGTGTAGACATAACATGCCTCCTGCAAGATTATTCTCAATCTTACAGTCAGCCTATGATAACAGCCCGGTTTTGGTTCTTCTGTATCGATCAGAACCCGTTGATGGTCATTCCGCCGTCCACAAACAGTGTTTGGCCAGTCACATAGTTGCCGGCTGAAGATGCCAAAAATACAGCCGGTCCGACCAGCTCTTCCAGTTCACCTACCCGGTTGAGAGGTGTTACCGACAGGATATCATTCAAGTACTCTTCATCTGACAGCAATTTTTCTGTCAATGGCGTTTTAAAGTACCACGGGCCGATTGCGTTGACATTGATTCCGTATTCTCCCCACTCGAATGCCAGGTTTTTTGTCATCTGTATGAGCGCTGCCTTGGTGGATGCATATACAACCCCTGTCCGAAGTGCAACCTTACCGGCGACTGACGTAATATTGATTATCTTACCGCCGCCTGTTTCTTTCATCCAGGCCCCCGCCTCCTGCGACATCAGGAAAGCGGATCTTAGGTTTGTGTCCATGATTGCGGTCCACTCTTCTTCTGTTACTTCGAGCGCCTTGCTTCGGATATTCATACCCGCATTGTTGACCAGAACGTCGATTTTTCTCCCTTCAACTTTCATTTTTTGGAATGCCCGGCTGATATCTTCGGGTTTTGTCAGATCGGCCTGGATCACAAGTGTTTTTTGCCCTATTTCCTGTACCGTTTCTGCAGTTGCTTCAAGGTCTTCTTGTGTCCGTGCAATAAGAATAAGGTCAGCACCCGCTTCCGCAAATCCGATTGCGACCGCCCGGCCAATCCCCCGGCCGGCACCGGTCACCACCGCAGTTTTTCCTTCAAGTTTAAATGACGGTAAATACATATTTGATTCCCTCCTATTTCAATTCCGTTATCCTTCTCCCATTTTATCAAACAGTGATATTCCTGTCTGTTTCGGTTTACTGACAGGAAGAACAGTGAACAATGCTAATATAAGAGAAATTTTTGAACCCTTTACGTAAGCGCTTTACTATTTGCTGAAAATTTACAACTATTTTATTATTCTTCTGGTTATTTACTCACCAAATATTTAAAGATAGACTAATATTTGTTACGTTCTATCTGTTTTAATACATACAAAGGGGGAACCAACCATGAAAAAATGGATGTTGCTTGCAGCACTGGCTGGAGCGCTTGTCATTGCCGGCTGTGCTCAGGAGGAAGAACCGCAAGAGGATACGGCTACTGAAGAAAACGGGGACACTGAAAACAACACGGACAGCGAAGATGAGAATGCTGAAGCCCAGGCTAAGTCGGCCCTTCTTGATTTCCAAATGGATCTTACAACTACACTGAAAAGCGAACAGCCCCTCATCAACGACTATTATGCACTGAAGGACAGCGAGGATGCCACTGATGAAGAAGTGAACGAAGCTCAGCAGCAGGCAAAAGAAGCAAGCACGAAACTTGCAGGTGAAATCCGCACAATCGAAGTCCCTGAAGATTTCGGCGAAGAAAATAAACAGACACTTGAAGAAGCAATCGGAAACCTTGCCCAATCCTACGAGACCCGGGCAGAAGCTATTGACAGCGGCAGTGAAGAACTTGCAACGGAAGCGGATGAACAGTTCGGCACCTTTGAAGAAGAAGTCGGCAAGGTTTACGACCAATACGGCATGCTTGCGCCGAGTTTCAAAGCAGAAATTGAATAACAAGATAAAAAGCTTTCGCACTGAGTTGCGAAAGCTTTTTCCTTTAACACCCGTTTACAGCGCCTTTATGATCTCTTTGATCCGCTCGTTCTTTTCATCAAAAAAACCCGCAAACGGCTGTTTTGCTTCAAGCCGTCGCAAGGCTTCGTCCATCGTATACATTTCTGGATCCAGCCCTTTTGTCACCTCTTCCCAGAAAAGCGGTGTTGCACAAAGCCCTTCTTCATTTCCCCTTAAAGAATAAGGTGCAATGATGGTCTTCCCTTCCGCATGCTGCACGACATCCAAATACAATTTGCGGCCGCGCTTCTTTTTTAGCCGTTCCACCGTAAACCAATCGGGCTCCTGTTCAATCAGATAGCTGGCTGTGAAATCGAGGAACTTTTTTGTATCCCTGTACGTTATGGAACAGTCCGGCAGCGGAAAATAGACTTGTAAGCCTTTATTGCCTGATGTCTTTACATAAGAGTCCAGACCAAGACGTTCCGAAAGATCTCTTACGATGAGGGCAGCCTCCACAGCCAGGGAAAAATCACGTCTGGACGGCGGATCAAGATCCAGTACTATTTCGCGGGGATTGCTTTCGCCGAGACGCTGGAATGGAACATGGAATTCCACGGCAGCCAGGTTGACAAGCCATAACATAGTGCTTAAGTCATCACAAACTATCGGAATATCCTCAATATTCTCTTTCTCCGCAAATGGCTTTTTAATAAACCCAGGTGCATGACCCGGCAGGTGTTTCTGGTAAAACGAATGGGCATCAATGCCGTCGGGGTAACGGATAAGGGTAACGGGCCGCCCTTTCAAAAAGGGGAGCATTTCATTAGAGGCTTTAATATAGTAAGCCAGCATATCCGCTTTCCTGATGCCAGGATTTTTAAAGAGCAGTTTGTCTGGATTGGAAATCTGAATTTCATTACTTTCTATTACGATCGTTCCGCTATCGTTTCCCATTCGCACTCCTCCCATGATGCATCGAACCTAAACCGGACGAACCGGGGCTGCCTTAAGGCAGACTGCGCCCATTCCAGGTACTGCAGATCGATGCAAATTGCAGGCTTCACCCAGATGGCTGTTTTGGTTTCCTTTTCGATATTTGAGTGGATGATGCCAGATAAAGCGGACCGCTCATCACTGGAAAGTCCGGCAGAAAACTTGCCGGCAATTTTGATCTCCCCCTTCTTATGCAGCCCTGCATAAAAATACCCGGTTCGCTTGTCTTTTCCGGCCACGAAAAACAGGGCGGTCCTCCAGTTTTTCCACTTCACCCAGTCAGCCGATCTTTTTCCTTCCACCCACCGGCTTGTTTTTCGTTTGGCAACGATTCCTTCACCTTTTTCAGCCTCGATAAGATTTTTCAGCTCAGTTCCTGATCCATATGACTGCACAAGACAAACTGATGGGGATTCCCCTGTCACTTCCTCCGGAAAACAGCTCATTTCCATAAACTTCCGCAGATACCGCCGGCGCTCTGTATAGGTGCGATCGTGCAGCAGCGTTCCTGCTGAGGACATGATATCGAAAATCGCCAGGACGGCCGGCTGCCCTGCTGCCCCCCTCCTGATCGTTTCCTTATTGGAAAGGCGTCCTCTCGTTTGGATCTCTGAAAATACAGCTTTGAACTTACTGGCCAAAATACAGATTTCTCCGTCCAGCCACACTGGCAAAGCCGGTTCGGCAAGTGCAGACCGGCTTATCAGCAATTCAGCTATTTCAGGAAATTTTGCTGTCAGGGCATTTCCGTTTCTGCTGAATAACTCCAATCCGTTTTTATCCCAATATACGAGGCAGCGATACCCGTCATATTTACACTCATATACCCATTCGTTTCCTCGGGGCAATTTTTCTGCAAGTGTTGGAAGCATAGGCTTTACCGGGTTCATGAACTGCTCGCTTTCTTTCGTTTCGCAGGCGCTTTCTTTTTCTTCTGCTTCGGCTTCGTCTCATCAATGCTTGCCTGTAATGCTTCCATAAGATCAGCCACATTTTTCTTCGGCGCTTTTTTCGCCACCTTGATATCTTCTCCGCTGATTTTTTGCTGAATGACGTCCATGAGGGATTCCCGGTAATCATCTTTATATTTTTCGGGTTCAAACGGTGCCGTAAGCTGTTCGATCAGCTGGATCGCCATTTTCAATTCTTTCTCGTTTAAATCGGCGCTTTCGGGGAGGGCGGGGATATGATCCGCATTCCGAACCTCGTCAGGGAAAAAGATTGTCTCGAGTACGAGGCTCTTTTCATATACCCTCACAACAGCCAGGTGCTGTTTTGATCGGATATTGATTTTGGAAATTCCGATTTTCCCCGAATCCTCCATCGCCTGTTTCAAGAGGGTGTAGGGCTTTGCTCCATTCTCATTGGGTCCGAGAAAATAAGATCGGTTGAAAAAAATCGGGTCAATCTCTTTCAAATCGACAAAATCAATGATTTCAATTGTTTTTCCTTCTTCTGTTTTTAATTCTTCAAAATCTTCTTCCTGAAGAACGACAAACTTGCCCTTTTCGTATTCATAACCTTTTACGATATCATCCATCGATAGGGTTTTCTCGCAGGCGGGGCATACCTTTTCGTATTTTATGGGACTGTGGTCTTCTTTATGGAGAGAACGCAATTTTATGTCTTTATCCTCAGTAGCCGCATATAATTTTATTGGGATGTTGACAAGCCCGAAACTGATAGCACCTTTCCAGATCGTATGCATGCTGAGACCTCCTTCTTTTGTTGCTTATTATGTGTCCAGGTTTCAGTGTCATACATCGATGTCTGTGACAAATGTCACTGGAATATTGTAAAATCGTGTCGGAAGTTAAAATTTTCTAACAGAAACGTTTTTCCGTTAAACATGCTATAGTGGTAATAAGAAATTTACTAAGGGGGAAGTTTCATGACAATCGAGGAACTTATTCGCCAATTTACCGACGTGAAAAAGAATCAGCCTGAAAGCAATGATGTATTGCTTGATTTTGTTCAGCAAAGTTATTTGAACGGCGAATTATCCATCGTTGAATATCGCCATTTCCTTCGGGAATTGCATGCGCGGGGTGCGCAAAAGCCGATATATGTAGAAACTCCGCCTGAAAAGCAGCTAGCTGAATAGAATATATCTGAATATATTCTTCTTAAAAAACGGACCTGTCATGGTCCGTTTTTTGGTTCCGAAAAAGCTTTATTCCGATTCCGTTACCCCGCGGGGTTATTTTTAAAAAAACAGCCCTTTTCCATCCGATCTGCTCCGCTGGCTATCCATTTTTCGCAGTTCATTCACATAATCTTCACATTTGCATTCCCTTATAAACCCTTGAATTCCTTGATGTATAGGCTTTTCACTATACGTTAAGTAAAAAACCATATATGAACGTTTTTTGAACGATGGTGAAACCGTATTCCATTTGTTTTCTCGTTTTATAAGATAAGTATAGTAGTTACCTTATGAACGAACTAATTTGGAAGGGGTGGATGGGATGTCACAACCAACCGTGAACAAAGAGCATCAATCTGCCGGGCCAAAGGTCCAGCATGATGAACCGCTGAAGGGGACGCTTATTTCCGTTTTCTTTGTCGGCGGCTTTATCGTTCTGACATGGGTAGGTGTATTTCTGTTATTTTTAGCACGTTAACGGGCGATTAAGGGGAGGAAACAAATCATGCATATGCATAAGTATGAAAAAATTTGGCTGTATTTCGGCGGCGGAGCGCTGCTTGTTTTCCTTATAGTAATTGGGGTCAGTGCATTTTATATGGGAAGCCAGCCGCCAAGCTGCCTGGTGACCGTCGATCCTGAAAATGTGGAGGCAACGGAGCCTTTTGATGAACCTGGCGTTAAGCAAATTGGCGAAAACGAGTATCAGGTGACGATGATTGCACAGGCTTTCAGCTTCTTACCGAATAAAATTGAAATTCCGAAAGGTGCGACTGTCCACTATACAGTCACAACGAAAGACGTTGTCCACGGCTTTGAAATCGCCGGCACCAACGTCAACATGATGTTGACACCTGGATACATCAGCACATATACCGAAACATACGATGAAGCCGGTGAATACTTAATTTTATGCAATGAATATTGCGGAACAGGCCATCAGGTGATGAGTGCCACTGTGGAGGTGATTGAACAATGAAAAACGGATTAATAAGTATAAACGCAAAAGATGCAAAGCTTAGCCTTGCTCACGTATATGTCGGTTTTGCCGCTCTTTTAATCGGCGCATTTGCAGGCTTGCTGCAGACTTTGGTACGAGCCGGCCTTGTAGAGCTGCCGGCCAAAATCGGGTACTATCAGCTTCTCACCGTGCATGGTGTGCTGCTTGGCCTTGTACTGACAACATTCTTCATTATCGGATTCCTATTTTCGGCGATGAGCAAAACGTCGGGAACATTTTCTGAGAGAGCTAGGAAAACCGGGTGGGCCGGCTTCTGGCTTATGACTGTCGGTGTTGTGATTTCAGCCATTTTCATCCTTTTAAATAAAGCGACAGTCCTTTATACATTCTATGCGCCGTTAAAAGCGCACCCTGCTTTTTACATCGGACTTACACTAGTCGTTGTAGGAAGCTGGCTCAGCGGATTCGCGATGTTTGCGCATTACAGGCGCTGGAAAAAAGAACATCCGGGCCAGGCCGGCCCGCTCTTGAGCTTCATGGCAGTCATTACTATGCTGTTATGGCTAATCGCGACACTTGGTGTGGCGGCGACTGTCTTGATTCAATTCATCCCTTGGTCCCTCGGTCTTGTTGACACGATCGACGTACTTGTCAGCCGCACCCTTTTCTGGTACTTCGGGCATCCGCTGGTATACTTCTGGCTGCTGCCGGCGTATATGGCATGGTATGTCATTATTCCGAAAATCATAGGCGGCAAGATTTTCAGTGATTCACTTGCCCGGCTGTCCTTTATTCTGTTTCTGCTCTTTTCTATTCCGGTCGGATTCCACCACCAGCTTGTAGAACCGGGTATCGATCCATTCTGGAAGTATTTGCAGGTTGTCCTGACCTTCATGGTCGTCATTCCGTCTCTGATGACTGCTTTTTCGCTCTTTGCCACCTTTGAAATGGCGGGCAGGGCAAAAGGCGCCCGCAGCTTGTTCGGATGGGTACGGAAACTCCCGTGGAAAGATGTGCGGTTCTTTGCTCCGTTTGTCGGCATGCTTTTCTTCATTCCGGCAGGAGCCGGCGGACTTGTCAATGCAAGTAACCAGTTGAACCAGGTTGTCCATAACACGATCTGGGTTACCGGTCACTTCCATTTGACACTGGCCACATCAGTCGTCCTTACGTTCTTTGGGATTTCATACTGGCTTATCCCTTCGCTTACAGGTCGAGTTCTGACGAAAGAAATGAATAAACTCGGGATCATCCAGACGATTCTCTGGTCAATCGGAATGTTCTTCATGTCCGGTTCCATGCACGCCGTCGGATTGCAGGGCGCACCGCGCCGGACATCGTTCACAACCTATTTCGATAATCCGATTGCGCAGGGCTGGATGCCGTACCACCTGGCGGCGGCGATCGGCGGTACGATTCTGTTCATGGGTGTTCTGCTTGTGATCTACATCGTGATCAACCTTGCATTCTTCGCACCAAAAGGCAGTGAAGAATATCCAATCGGAGAGGTCGCAGAACAAGCAGAAGCCACACCTATGATCCTCGAGAACTGGAAGCTGTGGATTGGCGTCACTGTCGCCTTGATTTTGTTCGCCTATACCATACCGTTCATCGACATGATTCAAAACGCACCTCCGGGATCAAAACCGTTTGTACTATGGTAATACGAAATGCGGAAAGCGCCGTTTAGCGGCGTACAGATAAGCAGGGCCGCCTGAAGAAAGGCGGTCTTTCCTTTCGCAAGGAGGCAATGCTTATCTGACAGCCGCTGGCGCCTGCAGCTGGACACTCGAAATGCGGAAGGCAACCTCTATAAGGAAGTTCCTAAAAAAGCAGGAGAATCAATTGATTCTCCTGCTTTTCACATGAACGATTACAAATTGTAAATCTTCCGGTATTTATCTTCGAGATATTCAATAAGCGGTTTTGCATCCAATTGTCCGCCTGTCGCTTCTTTCATAATCTCCAGGGGCTCCTTCATCTTTCCATGGCGGTGGACATGTTCTGTCAGCCAGTCCTTCACCTTCATGAACTCCCCTTTCTCAAGAAGTTCATCAAATTCCGGCAGATCCTTCAGCATTGCTTGGTTAAGCTGCGCGGCATAGATATAACCGAGGGCATATGAAGGGAAATATCCAAACATTCCGCCCGCCCAGTGGACATCCTGCAGCACTCCCTCCCCGTCATGCGCCGGCGTCACGCCAAGGTATTCCTCCATTTTTTCGTTCCAGATCCGGGGAAGATCCTTAACTTCGATTTCATCATTGAACAGCCCCTTCTCAATTTCATAACGGACCATGACGTGCAGCGGATAAGTTAGTTCATCCGCTTCAATCCTGATCAGGGACGGCCGGGATTCATTGATTGCCCGGTAAAAGTCATCCAAGCTTACATGGTCGAATTGAGGTGATGCCACTTTCTGAAGTTCAGTATAGTGCCGTTTCCAGAAGGAATGATTACGGGAAACAAAATTCTCCCAGAACAGCGACTGCGATTCGTGGATGCCCATCGATGTGCCGCCTGAAAGTGGCGTGCCGGCGAGCTCTTCAGAAATGTTCTGCTCATAAAGGGCATGGCCGCCTTCATGAATCGTGCCGAAAACGGCTGTCCTGAAGTCTTTTTCATCATAGCGGGTCGTCACTCTGACATCTCCCGGGTTCAGTCCGATTGCAAAGGGATGGACCGTTTCATCAAGCCTGCCGGCTTCAAAATCATACCCCATTTCTTTTAATACATGAAGGCTGAATTGCCGCTGTTTTTCTTTTGGAAAAGGGCTGAACAGGAAGCCTGTCTCCGGCTTAGCTTCAGCGTCCGCTATGTCTTCAACCAGCGGCACAATCCGCTCACGTAATTCTCCAAACACGTTGTCGATCATATCCACGGTTATGCCTGGTTCAAATAAATCGAGGAGGGTGTTATATTTGTTCCCTTCGAAACCCCAGTATCCGATAAATTTTTTATTGAATTCAACCAGCTTTTCAAGATAAGGGCGGAACATGCCAAAGTCAGCGTTCGCCCTGGCTTCCTCCCATACCGTTTCGGCCCGGGATTGCAGGACGGTATACTCGCGGTATTCATCGGCCGGTATTTTCCTATTGCGGTCATAGTCTTTTTTACTTTCCTTCAATGATTTTTTTGTGATCTCGGAAAGCTGTCCGTAAATTTCGCCGTCCGACAATTTTTCGATATATGTACCCATTTCATCTGAAGTCTGCAGGCGGTGGATCTCGCTTGAAATCATCCCGATGACCTCAGCGCGCTGTTCGGTCCCTTTCTTCGGCGCCCCTGTGCGCAAATCCCAAAATATGAGGGACAGCGCTTCATTATAAGCGGCAATCTTTTTCGCCAGTAATGTGTAGCCTTCTTCCAACTTCGTCATCTCTTCAGCCATGTTTCCACTCCTCCGGTTTCTTTATCTCTTTCTATTTCCATTTTGGCAGATAAACTCCTTTCCAACAATACAAAAAGCTATGTTGAAGAATGTTGTTGATTTGACACATTGTCAGGCTGTTTTCTGCTCCTTTCCGTTTCTCTCAAATCAAAGCAGGGAAAAATCACAGGACAATTTTTCATGAATCGTACCTCTATACCGCTGAGAACGGTTTTTCAAGGGTGATTCGCCTGGTAGCGCTACTCCAATCGGAGCAGTTCGCACTTACAGGGACGCCCCCTTATGAACCGAAGCCATATTCCGGTTGGTGCGTGCATGCATAAACCCTCGGTAACACACCGTATTTCCCTCATTCATGCGCGACCGGAGGGAAGCAAACGGACGTCGCAATTGTGTCCGTCGTGAAAGCTAGCCCCTCCAGCGGAAATCAACTTCCCATTTTTAAAAAACAATATATATGATCAGCTATAAGCCAGATTTATTCCATTAAACCAGCAATTATATAAGACAGAAAAAAACGCTCATTTGAGCGTTTCTTTTGCTAATCATGATATGATTTTATCTGGTCAATTCGGTTTCTAATTACATTGTCAATTTATCTTCTAATTGAAATTTTGTACTTCAAAAGCGTACCCGTTCATTATAATAATGTTTTTATATGCCATTACAGTGTCATTTGATATACGCTTTTAATTGCTTTTTCACTTAACCGGTCATTTCAAATAATGGTTCAACAGCTGGCTGTCCACCCCTGTTGCATGGGACAGGGCCAGCAAATATTCCGATTTTGCTGTATGAAGTTCAAGGAGCGCCCGTTCAATTTTGTCATGTTTTTGCTGGAGCATATCCAGTTCATGTTGAACGGATAAAAGCGCCGTTTGGATTTTTTGAAAGCATTCCAATGTATCAGTCATCGTTTTCCCCCTCTGCCATTGCTATATTACAGTTTATTCAATAAGGGAAAATTTATACAAATGTTCATTGTATTTAAGCATATAGAAGGGGAAAACAGCGGTCATTTGCTTC
This sequence comes from Bacillus marinisedimentorum, assembly GCF_001644195.2. Taxonomy (NCBI): domain Bacteria; kingdom Bacillati; phylum Bacillota; class Bacilli; order Caryophanales; family Bacillaceae; genus Bacillus; species Bacillus marinisedimentorum. The sequence goes on from NZ_LWBL02000044.1 coordinate 24,210, forward strand.
TGGGAGGGCGCGGACCCCAGAATTGATAATAATCCGTTTTGATGAAACCATTGAACAGCTTCCGTTTCTTGGTCGCCTTTTTTCCGTATAGTTTTTCGAACTCAGGATGGGATGTCAGTATATAAGCCGACCATGTATCAAGGGCTGCGAATGTTTCCCCCATCCGTTTATACATCGCTTCAACTTCTTTTTTCTCTCCGATCCTTTCACCGTAGGGAGGGTTGCTGACGATAACACCGAATTCATCCTTTGAAGTGAAATCGGATACTTGCATTTGCTTAAATGAAATCAAATCGGCGAAACCGGCTTCCATTGCGTTCTGTTTTGAAATCTCGATCATCTTATGGTCGATATCCGATCCGGTAATTGTCAGGGGCTGGTCGTAATCTGCCAGACTTTCCGCTTCTTCAAACGCTTCCTCCCACAGCTTTGCCCCGATGATCGGCCAATCCTCGGAAACGAACTCACGGTTAAAACCAGGGGCAATGTTCTGTCCGATTAATGCTGCTTCAATCGGAATGGTTCCCGATCCGCAAAACGGGTCGGCAAAAGGCCTGTCCGGCGTCCAATTCGTCAGTTTCACAAGGGCTGCAGCAAGCGTTTCTTTCAAAGGCGCTTCACCCTGACCTGTCCGATAGCCGCGTTTATGGAGACCAGAACCGCTAGTATCGATTGTAAGTGTCGCAATATCTTTATGAAGGGCGACTTCAATTCGGTAAAAAGGGCCGTCTTCATCGAGCCATCCGGACAGCCCGTGGTCTTCCTTCAGTTTTTCCGCCACTGCCTTTTTCACAATTGCCTGGCAGTCCGATACGCTGAAAAGCTTCGATTTCACAGATTTTCCGACCACCGGGAATTCCCCGTCAGCAGGGATGAATTCACCCCAGGGTAATGCTTTTGTTTTTTCAAACAATTCATCAAATGTCGTCGCCTTGAACTCACCGATTTTGAGCTTTACCCGATCTGCCGTCCTTAACCAGAGATTTGACCGGCAAATCGCTTTTTCATCGGCTTCGTATATTACTTTTCCGTTTTCAACCTGGACATCTTCGTAACCGAGGCTCCTGACTTCATCGGCGACAATTGCTTCGATTCCCATTGCCGCTGTTGCTATTAACGTAATGTTTGCCATATTATTTCCGCTCCTCCAAATGAGTCATCAGTTGTATTTTTCCCGAAACAGCCTGCATAAGTCAACCCGTTTGTCTCTATTCCCGTCATTTTCTTTATGTAATAAGAAAAGCGCAAGGCGCCTGCTTAGCGGCGTGCGCATAAGCGGGGGGACCCGCAGGAAGGCGGGTTTTCCTTCCGGAGGGGAGCACCGCTTATGACGATAGCCGCTGGCGCCTGGAGCTGGATGACTCCCTTCTCGCTTTTTATCCAGAAAGCAAAAATTTTATAATTTCCTTAACAATAAAAAAACTTCCGGATGCGGATGATCCGGAAGCTTCTGCTATGATTTAATCATGTGATATACAATACGACCAATAACGTTCTGTAAGCCATGTTTTGTACCTTTGTACTGCAAGCGGTGTCAACCTCGTACTCAGGCGGCAATCATCTATCTGCGGCAAACAGTCTGCCTGCCGTCCTTCTCTCCGTTTGATTCCTTCGAGAAGGCGCCCCTACCAATATTTGGGTTTCTCGCTCGAGGGGTTTACCTCGTTCCACTCCCTCCGTTTCCGGAAGGACTTCGTCACTGTGGCACTTTCAAGGTACCGGCACCATATCGCCGAAGCGACACAGGTGCTTTCCCTGCCGTTAGCCTGGCATCAGGCTACCCTGGCTTATGATTTCGCCAGGCACGAACACTACAGGCATCTCAGCCTGTGCGAGCATGGACTTTCCTCTATGCGGTCAAGCCGCACAGCGATTACCCGAACGTTATTGAGTTGTAATATCACAAGATTTAATTATAGCACATATTGATTAATTGTCAAGAATTCGACTAACAGCCTCTTATTCGTACAATTTGCTGCCGAATACGTGCTTTTCCAGATTCGATAAGCGCCTCAAAATGTCATAGTTGGTTGTATTGGCAGCTGGCTGGGGTTTCGGCGATTCTTCTGCCTGTTTTTTCAAGCGAAGGTTCTCCTGCTGCAGACGCTCGATTTCCTGATGGAATGTTTCATAATCTTTGATGACAAGATCAAGAAATTGGTCCACTTCATCCTGGTCATATCCCCTGAAGCCCGATTTGAAGTCTTTTTCCAATATTTCCTTAGCGGTTAAACGAATTTTATCTGAAAACATCATCATTCACCCCATATCTCTACCCTTTAGTATAACTTTTATTTTTTCAGATGATTCACGAATTGTCAATTTGATTCAACCATTCCAGAAATCAGGATTGTTTTCCTGCTCGTCCCTGATTGTTTCATCAATATCAAATGGCGTGATGAACATGAGTTCAGGGCCTGGCTTCTCCTCCCTCATCTTCCTGGCCGCCTCCACGATATATCCGGGGCTGCCGCCTCTTTCTTCGTCATATAGCACTAGTATCATATCACATTTATGAACCAGGAAATCATTCTTCAGTTGGAATTGGCCTGGGTTTTCATATTTCCGGCGGGTAATACTGTCGGTAAAATCGGCCTGTGACTGAATCAGCTGATAATATTCCTGATTGTTTTCACTCCATTTTTCTTCCTGTTCCAAAAAAGGTGTGATAAAGGCCAGCTTAAGATCAGGATACTCGTCTTTCAGCCCGATTACAGTTTCGCCTGCCCACAGTTCCACTCCAAGCTGGCCGGTGATGATCACCCATTCCAGTCCTTCATCTGCAAGGGACCGGATCCGCTTTTCCAGTGTTTTCTTTATGTATGGAAGACCTGGATGCTCATCGCTGAAAATACCAAGTTCATGCGCCTTATATCCGGTGACAGCTGCAACTTTTGCCATAATCGACCTCCCTTGTCCATTCAATCCGCCAAAAAAGAACTGACCGGCTCCGCCGAATCAGTTCTCAAATTCTGAAGTCACCTTCCCGGCATAAATGGCATCGGGCCGGGACCACAGTTGAAATGCTGATGTGATACATCTGACACTTGCGACTCCGTATGCGGGTAATAATGAAGGTGCTTATACATTTGATGGTTGATGTTTGCTGTATGGGACGGATGGATGTGAGGCACGTGGAATGTCTGATTCGTATGGTGTTCACAGCATTTTGTCGGATATACGATCGGTCTCATCATTTGAGGGTGCATAATTAAGCTCTCCTTTCACTGTAGTCACTATTAGCCTATGACTGAAAGGAAAGACATGTAATGAGTTAAGCACCTATTTTTTTCATTAAAATAAAGCAATAACCTGTCCAAACGAATTAAACAACAATACAGTCAAGCCGATCATCAAAAAAAACAAAACCATTAAAACCTTTTGCACCTTATCCTGTCTCCTCTTCCTATGAGATAACAACTGTATTTTACATGTTCGGACATCATTCTACAATACCTTTTATAATGTTTGCACAATTCAATTTATTGTTTGCTGCAAACGGTCGGATTTTGCGCTTACCCGGGGAATATTCCCCGGAGTTTCCTGCGTTATTCCCCTGATGATTTTCGCCTTAAGCGCTCGATTCTTTTCATGAATTCCGCTTTCTCCTTCTCTGCCTTATGTTTGAAAATGCGCTGGTTCGTTTTCCAGCTGCTGTATGCCTTTTCCGCATAATGGAGCGCTTTGTCAAAGTCCCTCCTGGTATGCTCATTGAACTTCGACAATTCAACGGCAATTTCCGGATCATGAAAATCTCCATCGGACTCCAGGCTGAGCCATATTTTTTCGGCATTCTCAAGAAGTCCGGCCTTTTTATAAAGCCGTGCTGCGCCTTTTTGAGCCAGCTTATAGACAGATGATTCCTTACGATTTATAAGCCCGTAACGATGCAGTGCTTCGTCTGCATGCCCAAGATCCTCTAGCCATCGCCCGATTTCATAATGTTCTCGATCGGTGATCGCCGCTCCCTCTGCAGCAAGCAATTTCCCCGATAAATGGGTGTAGAGGGTGACGAGCGAGAGAACATCCGTTTCATTATGTTCCATGATGCCTTTTACCGCTTCCGGATTCGGTTCTTTCAGAAAGTCGAAATAAAGCATCGGAGCCAGATAACCGGGGATGTCGGCATCCCGCTCGATACCGAGCACTTCTTCCTCTACAATCGACAGTTTCACCGCCGGCAGGCTGTTTTTCCAGAGGCGGCGGGATGCGTGTAGCAAATCATAATGACCGAAGGCCGGCAGTGCCGGGACAAGGTCCCTTATGAGGGTATGGCGGGTCGTGACCTGCGGCCAGTCAAACGCTTTGCCATTGTAGGTCACTAGATTTTTCAGCTCTTTTATGTCGCCAAGAAAGCGCTGGTACAAAGCCACCTCATGGCCGGGTCCAGGCAGGAAATATTGTGTTATGCTAACGGATCGATCGCTGACCCGGCCTATTCCAAGTAAAAATATGGTATTGCCCGCTCCGTGGCCGAGACCGGTTGTCTCCGTATCAAAAAACAGCATGTCGGAGGCTGCCCTTCCTGATGAGGAAAGGGGATGCTCCGTTTCATTGCGGTTCCACCCGGCGACAGCCGTGAAGATTTCGCCAAGTGAATAATGGCCGTGCCGGTAATCAAGCGGATACTCCTTTTCCCGGATCAGGATATACTGCCCTTCAAATTGGAATGGTGATGTTTGAAAGTTCTTCCATTCCTGCAAATACGGAATATCGATTGTTCCATCACCTGCCTGGTTACGATCAATGATTCCATCGACATTTCCCTTTTGTTCTGTACTGATATGTTTTTTATACCGGTTCAGTTTCCCTTTAAGTGACATCATATCACGCACCTCTGAACAAATTGATAAGCCGGACGGCGAACCTCTTCACCGACTCTCCTTCGGCATCGGTTCCAACGCATGAAGGACAGCCGCTTTCACATGGACAGCGCTCAATCAAGCCTGCAGCTTCGACTAATATTGTATCCATCATGCCGTACGCTTTTTCACTCAGTCCGATTCCGCCCGGATATCTGTCATAAAGGAAAATGGTCGGTTTCTCGTTATGTGTCGCTTTCACCTGCGGGACCACATGCAGATCGCTCGGGTCGCACATGAGGAACAAAGGAGCAACATGCCGGATGGCATGTGATGCCCCGATCAGCCCCTGTTCCAGCTTCGCTTCAGAAAATGAAGAGGCCGCCTCGTGCTGGAGGCTGATCCATGCAGCATTCGTATGCAGTTCTTCTTCAGGCAAATGAATCGGACCTGATCCGATATTGTCATGTGTTTCAAACTTTATTTTCTTGAAAATGGTCGCCATTGCCCGAACTGATACTTCACCGAATGCGAATTCGGCCTTCTCTGCTTCTGTCCGTTTGTCTTCTTCCAGCACATCAAGCGAAACAGCGAGATTGGCATCTGTATAGTAATCGACATCCACTTCACGGACATAAGCTTTCTTTTCGTCCCAGTCTAATTCTTCAACCTGGTATTGGATACCCTGATGAAGATAAATCGCTTCATCGTGAAGCAGTGTCATAGCGCTGAATCTGTCCATTTCACCGATCACCTTGACATTGGCCGTTTCACTTATATCTATGATGACGACATTTTCCTGCGAAGCCGATCGCAGGCTGATGTTGTGAGCCGGAAACGCCTCATTCATCCAGTACCATTTGCCGTTATTTTTATGAAGGACCTGTTCTTCAGCCAGGAACTCCATGATTTCCTCCACTTCCAGGCCGTCGAACGTATCGCCTTCCTTAAAAGGCAATTCGTAAGCGGCGCATTTCAGATGATCGACAAGAATGACAAGATTATCGGGATTGATGCGCGCCGACTCCGGATTCCGTTCAAAGAAGTAATCCGGATGCTGCAGCACGTACTGGTCGAGCGGGCTTGAACTCCCGACCATGATGACGACCGATTCACTCTGGCGCCGCCCTGCCCTGCCGGCCTGCTGCCATGAACTCGCCACGCTGCCTGGATACCCGGTCATGACACACACCTGGAGCTGCCCGATATCGACACCCAGTTCCAGCGCATTTGTGCTGACAACTCCGTATATATCACCGTTTCTGAGGCCGCGCTCGATATCCCTGCGCTGCTTTGGCAAGTATCCGCCCCGGTAACCCTGGATTGATTTCGTGCCGAGCTGTTTTTTGACAAGCTCCTGCAAATATGTCAGCAGAATTTCGACCCTTACCCGGCTTCTTGCGAAAACGATTGTCTGGATTTTGTTCTGGAGGAACTCACCAGCGATTTTACGCGCTTCAAGCGTAGCGCTCCGCCTGACGTTCAGAGCTTTATTGATCACCGGCGGATTGTAAAACAGGAAGTGCTTCTTCCCGGACGGAGCCCCGTTATTATCGATTAGCCTGACCGGTCCCCCCGTCAGTTCACGGGCAAGCTCCTCCGGGTTGGCGATTGTCGCTGAAGTGCTTATGAAAACGGGACTGCTGCCATAAAACTCGCAGATCCGTTTCAAGCGCCTGATCACATTGGCTACATGGCTGCCGAAAACCCCCCTGTATGTATGGAGTTCATCGATAACAATGTATTTCAGGTTCTCAAACAGCGAAACCCACTTCGTGTGATGAGGCAAAATGGCAGAATGGAGCATATCCGGGTTTGTGATGACAATATGCCCGGCTTTCCTCACCTTCTGCCGGATATTAGATGGAGTGTCACCGTCATATGTGTAACTGTTAATGGCAGCACCCATTTCATCAATGATTTCATTCAGTTCGCTTTTCTGGTCCTGCGCCAGCGCTTTTGTCGGAAACAAATAGAGTGCACGGCTGCTTTCATCTTCAAGGATGCTTTGCAGGACAGGCAGGTTATAACATAGCGTCTTACCGGAAGCCGTCGGTGTCACCGCTGCGAAATTTTCCCCTCTGCGCGCAGTCCGGTACGCCTCTTCCTGGTGGGTATAAAGGCGTTCGATCCCGCGTTTTTGAAGCGCAGCCTTGATGCGTGCGTCGACTTCAGCGGGCATGTCGCGGAGTTTGGCTTCCCGTTCCGGTATCGTTTTCCAGTGTATGAAATTATCTTTGTATGAATCATCCGCCATCATGCTTTCCAGCACGCTCATGACGTCCTTTTTCACTTTCATGCTGTTACCCCGTTTCCCTTTGCATACTCCTTCCTATTTTAGCGAATATCCGTTCGTTTTGGAAGGTTTTAGTTTTAAAATGCAGAGGGTGAAGCTCTCTTTTTTGCGATTTCATTATTTGAATGATTCTGCCTGATGCTTCATGGGACAGGAAACAACTTGATAGGATTGGCAAGGAACCGGTCTCTTTCAGGGTGTCGGACAGGGCGCCTTGAAACCAAGCGAACAGCTGCAGTTAAACTGTATTCAGGGGCAGGGGGGTGATTTTGGATTGACCTTTCACGCCGAATAACCGGACTTTCACGCGCAACCACTCCGGTTTCACGCCAACCACCTGAACATTTACGCCAAAAACCTCTGCTTTTCACGCCAAATGTCCGGTTTCCCGCCATACACCGGCCTAATCACGCCATTGTCCGGCTGTTTCACGCAGAACTGAAACAGCAAATAAACGCAAACTCAGCTTTTCGCCAGATTCACCGACCTGCCCTGCATTTATGCCAGGCAAATCAAGAATAGCGATGGATATCACCATAGCCAACTTAACGCGGTAACCTTCCAAGCCAGCAGATTGATTATTTACGGCAAAGTTTACGCCAATCCGCCAACTTTCAGGGCAAACCCGGCATTCGCGCAAAACCCGGCTGCCCGGCATAATAAAAAGAAGCGGAAATCACTCCGCTTCTCCATATTCACTCTTCAATCCGGCAAGCACACGGTCAAGGTCCGTTGTCGGCCTGTCACATGCGAAGTTCCGGCACACATATACAGTTGTCTTGCCTTCTTGCATTTTATAATTGGCGGCAAATGGAGCTGCCTCTTTCAGCTCGCTTCCGTCATTCGCTGCCAGTATGGTGACATCAGGCAAATACATTTTATTCAATTCAGAAAGGAAATTACGATAATCCTCACTGGCGGAATCGCCGAGCACGATGATTTCCTTGCGGCTGCCGCCAAGCATGAGTAACCCCTGCAAAAATTTCGTGTAGCCTTGCGGATGAGTTTCGATCTCTTTTTTGAACGCTGACCTCATGTCTTCAGCCCGATCCATATAGGAAGGTTCACCGGTCAGCGAGGACAACCTGTTCAAGCCTGTGAACGCCGCCGAGTTTCCGGAAGGCGTCGCCCCGTCGTACACTTCCTTCTGGCGTGAGATGAGTTTTTCGCTGTCAGTTCCTGTGAAATAAAAGCCGCCGCCATCCTCATCCCAGAAAAGGCTGATCATATCGTCAGCAGTCTTCCTGGCTCTCAGCAAATAGTCCGGATTGAAAGTGGCGCCATACAGTTCCAGGCACGCTTCCAAGAAATAAGCGTAGTCATCGATATATCCGGCATGCTTCACTTCCCCATCCCGGTACCTGGCCATGATACGGCCTTGCTGTATCAGCTTACCGGTGATGAATTCAAACGATTTTTCAGCCATTTGCACATATTGATCTTCCCCAAAAGCTTTGCCGGCATGGGCCAGCGCCGTAATGGCGAGTGCGTTCCAGGCTGTCAGAACCTTGTCGTCAAGATGGGGGTAAGTCCGCTTTTCCCTCGTATTTAAAAGCTCCCTGTTGGCAGATTCCAGGGCCTGGCCGAATTCCCGCAGACTGAAGCCTTCCTGCTGCGCCATCTCAGGCAGCGAGCGGCCGATCAGATTGGGAATATACTTGCCTTCGAAATCCGGTTCCCCCGTCATGCCGTATACACGGCAAACAAGGTCCCCAGCCCCCTCCCCCAGTACATCTTTCATTTCTTCCCGGCTCCAAATGTAATACTTGCCTTCAACCCCTTCAGAATCGGCATCTATTGCTGAGAAGAATGCGCCGTTCTCATCAGTCATCTCGCGCCTCAAAAAGCTGGCAATAGAAGAGGCGACTTTCCAATACCGCGGATTTTTATTCAGCTGGTAAGCGGTTGAATAGGCATGCAGCAAAAGTGCGTTATCATACAGCATTTTTTCAAAATGGGGAACAAGCCACATCTCATCGGTCGAATAACGCGCAAAACCGCCCCCGATATGGTCATGTATGCCGCCGTCCGCCATACTGTCAAGCGTCTTTTCGGCGAACTTGAAAGCGAATTTTTTGCCTGTTTGCCTGTAGTAGTGCAAAAGGAATGTCAGCATATGCGGTGTCGGGAACTTCGGGGCGCTGCCGAAACCTCCATAATCGGTATCAAACGTGCTGCCAAGGTTCCTGAATGCTTCATCAGCCGCGGCAAACGGCAGTTTTTCCCCGCCGGCAGTTTTCGCCGTCTCGTTGAGGGCTTTCGTGATGTCATCCGAAACCTTTGTAATCTTTTCAGAATCTTGCCTGTACTGGTCAAAGAGCTGCACAATGGCATCGACAAAGCCCGGGCGTCCGTACTTGCTCTCTTTCGGAAAATAGGTGCCTGCATAAAACGGCTTCCCTTCAGGTGTCAAAAATACGTTCAGCGGCCATCCGCCCTGTCCCGTCAGCATTTGGCACACTTTCATATAGATTGAATCCACATCGGGACGCTCTTCACGGTCCACCTTAATGGAAACGAAGCGGTCATTCAGGAGCTGTGCAACCTGCCCGTCTTCGAATGATTCGTGCGCCATGACATGGCACCAATGGCAAGTTGAATATCCGATCGATACGAGCACCGGCTTGTCTTCGGCCCTGGCTTTTTCAAACGCTTCTTCCCCCCACGGATACCAGTCGACCGGGTTGTCTTTATGTTGCAATAAATAGGGTGACTTTTCGTATTGGAGTCGATTTGCCATTCCGCCACTTCCTTTCTTCATCCATTTCATTTCAGTATAAACAAAAATGCGTGATTCCATAAAGGAACACCGCTTTGTTTTTCCATTTCCATCCTCTTTCTAAACCATTTTTGCGAAGGTTTTATTAATGCGGGAGAACTCTTATCATCTATAGCCCGCAAAACGGCCGAAACCCAATATGAAACTCACCGGCAGGAGGACCTGGAAGCTTGACAGAGACGCAGTTACCAAAAATTGACCACTGCATCTGAAATGTTTCCATTCCGACAATTCCCACTTTCCTATACAAAAAAAACAGGTCTTTAAAAGCCCTTGCTCCATCAGATCGCTCATCCGGACCTGACCTGGGTACTGCCAGCAAAAGTCACGGCTCTTCACTCAGCCTGTTCACAGGCTCCCACAGTGGTTATCAATCTTTAATTTATTTTTGTATGTCCAATAAAAACATTCAAAAGCAATTTTAAGGACAGCAAAAAAATGACGCACTATTTTTTGAACATTCTGTGACATTTTTGTTATAATTGTGTTAAATGATTGGGGGATGTTTGAGATGGAAAAAGTGGTTTCACTTGAAAAATATAAAAGTGACAAACGGGCCGCAGTGCGCAGGGAGCATATCAGATCAGTATCCACCGTTGTCCTGGCAGCGGAGTTCATCGTGCCTTTTTCCATTTTGGTAGGTATCGTGGTGTTTTTCTTTTCACTTGAAGAAGTCGCGGCATGGCTTTTTTAGCCATTTATGGCATCAAGTAATCATACTGCCGGTCACCCGGCTTTTTTATTTGCATCTGTATTCATAGAAAAAAGATCGGGGACCATACCTGGGCTTTAGCTGTTTCTCGATTACTTCCCTTTGAATCCGGGCTCGCGCTTTTCTTTGAACGCATTGACCCCTTCCCGATGATCTTCGGTTGTTACAACTGTCGCCTGGGTAATCCGCTCTAACTCCAAAACCTCATCCAACGTCGATGTAAGGGATCGGTCGGCTATTTTTTTCATGAAGCCATAAGCTTTTGAAGGGCCTGCAGCAATCCTGCCGGCATAACGTGCCGCTTGCTCCCGGAACGTTTCAGCCGGATACACTTGATTGACGATGCCGAGCGTATGCGCTTTTTCAGCACTAATGGGTTCAGCACTGAATAACAGTTCTTTTGCAAGGTATGGGCCAACAAGGCGCGGCAAAAAATACAGGCCTCCCCCGTCAGATATGAGTCCCACTCTGGAAAAGCTTAAGACGAAGCGGCTCCCTTCCGCAGCAAGAATCAGGTCACTTGCAAGCGCAAGGTTAAAGCCCGCTCCGGCTGCGAAGCCGTGTACAGCGGCGATAATCGGTTTTTCAAGATCTCTCATTGCCGTGACCAGTTCATTCAGTTTTCCGATATGATCATAAACTTCAGTCGGTTTCGCTTCACCCATCGTTTTGACATCTCCGCCGGCACTAAAGGAACGGCCTGCGCCTGAAATGACAAGTACACGGATGCTGTCATCTTCCTTAGCATTTTGTACGGATGCTTTCAGCCCTGAAATCATCTCCGGACTGAAGGCATTGAGTGAGTCAGGCCTGTTGAGCGTTACATACATAATTTTATCTTCAACCTTTACAAGCAGATGGTTTTTTTCCGTTTCAATCATGTTAGTCCTCCTCCATAAATTTTTCCATATGGCTCTGTTCCAGTGGAGATCCGGGAAGCTTATGGCTCACTCCCCCTCCACTTTTAATGGTTTCTTGCTGACCAGCCTCATTCCATCTTCAAGCACAGGCACAACATTATGTGAACTGTGTCCTGCCACATAATCGATCTCGGTTTCGAACCCGTAATCAGCCAGCATGCGTCCTACACGGGAAGCTTTCAGGACTTGTGCCCCATTCCCCCGGTTCCCCATGTAAAACAGATGAGCCGCCAGCGCTGGGTCTGTTAAATCCAGTTCCACATTATCTTTCTGAAGGAGGCAATCAATAAAATAGCCTGCACCGTAGAAATCCTCGACGTTGAATTCTCCGGAGGAACCCGCACAAACCAATATGATTGTTTCATCTTTGGATGTCTCCGCCAGGTGATCTGCCACAGCGCTGCTGTTCAAAAGTGACGCGGCATACACCCTTCCGGCCTGTGCAGATTTTTTTACCGCGATCGTCCCGTTAGTCGTAGAAAGGATAACAGACTTCCCCGGAACTTCGTCTTTTAAGGAGAGAGGATTAGGTGATAAGAACCCTTCAATTGTTACCCCTTCATATTCACCGACGAGTAAAAAATCACCCGCCGTCCTGCCGGCTGCCTCTGCTTTTGCTTCTTTTCCGTCCAGGACAGGTATCACTTCTGCTGCACCGTACTCCAGTGCGGATGCAATCGTGGAAGTTGCAAGCAAAACATCAAAAACCACTGCCACTTTATTTTCTTTCATTTTTTCTTCCTCGATCTCTTCTTTTTTTAAAAGAAGGTGTAACTTCAACATAAACACCCCTTTTTATATACCAACTGGTTAGTATGTATTTTTAATTTTATTCGGAAATTTCAGATAAAACAACCCTTTGCTTAAGAAAATTGAAAAAACTACAGGTTATGGATAACCCCATTCGACTTTTTATCGTGCATATTTTTTCTGGAAATGCCGAACATACTACTGTTATCTTCCTACTTTCATTTAAGTGAGGTTCAGAGGCATGAAAAACAAGCAATGGGACTTACTTGCACTTGCGTCCATCCCCCTCGTCATGACCCTGGGAAATTCCATGTTCATACCGGTCCTCCCTGTCATGGAAAAAAAACTGGATATCAGTAATTTTCAATCAAGTCTGATTATCACTGTATATTCAATAACAGCAATCATCTTGATCCCGATTGCCGGTTATCTGTCCGATAAATTCGGAAGGAAAAAGATCATCATTCCGAGCCTTATTATCACTGCTGCAGGAGGCGCACTGTCCGCTTATGCAGCCTGGAAAATGAAAGATCCGTATATGATGATCATTGCGGGACGTTTCCTGCAGGGGATCGGAGCATCAGGTGCTTTTCCGGTTGTCATTCCCACTGTCGGCGATATGTTCAGCGATGAAGAAGAAGTCAGCAAAGGACTCGGCTTGATTGAAACAGCTAATACGTTCGGAAAAGTGCTTAGCCCCATTGTCGGCGCTCTGCTCGCTGCAGTCATATGGTTCATTCCGTTCGCTTCCATTCCTGTTCTGTCAATAGGAGCAGCACTATTGGTCATGTTCCTCGTCCGCCCGCCAAAAGAACAGGAAAAAGAAAAAAAGCTGGTATTTTCAAACTTTCTTAAATCGGTAAAAACCACATTTAAAGAAAATGGGCGCTGGCTTGGCGGAATCTTCTTCATAGGCGGCATCAATATGTTTATTCTGTTCGGTTTCCTTTTTCATCTTTCTTCGGTTCTTGAAGACAGGTACAAGATTGAAGGGGTAATAAAAGGCGGTGTTCTAGCCGTTCCGCTATTGTTCTTATGCACAGCGTCTTTCTTAATCGGCAAGAAAATCGGGAGCAACAAGCTGCTGATGAAATGGGGCATATTCAGCGGCAATGCCATGGCTGCCCTCCCGCTCTTTTTCATTAAAGAAAACTCAAGTCTGCTTCTCCTTCTTCTGTTCCTGACAATAAGCGGAACAGGTATTGGCATCTCCCTCCCGTGTCTTGACGCCCTGCTTACTGAAGGGATTAAGAAGGAAGAACGCGGAACAATCACCTCCCTCTACAGCAGCATGCGGTTTATCGGTGTCGCTGCCGGGCCTCCTGCAGTTGCGGCGGTTATCAAAGTATTACCTGAGATGATATATCCAGGGATGGGCGGGATTGGCATTGTCGGTTCGTTGACGGCATTGTTTTTCATCAAGCCGGATAAATCACCAAGTCAGCAAGATTCAAACAATGCGCTGGATCATCTGGATCCTGTTAAAGGACTTGCTCCGAAAAAGTGAACCCTAAGCCCTGTTCAGCGGAATACCCAGAGTCCTTGTCAATGTCTGCCCGCTTCCATCCAAATCAGCGGGCAGACACTATAATCAGATCAGCTTGAGATAAATATGACGGCCAATCTTCCGGATAATAAAAATACAGTAAATGAAATTTTAGTGCAGCATGGACTTGACTAAACTGCTGGCACCAGCATATCCGCCCCAAGTTTCTGGTGTGAATCCCATTCTGAAGTTGATAAGGATGTGTTTAAATGGAGGATGTATTTCTCGCCCGAACGTTATTTGGAACGACTATGGGTGTACATATTATTTTTGCAACACTTGGCGTCGGCATACCGCTTATGATTTTATTTGCCGAGATTCTTTATCAGGCTACAAAGGACAAGCATTATGCAGTGATGGCGAACAGGTGGACGAAGGGGTTCGCTGTGCTTCTTGGTGTCGGCATACCGACTGGGACGATAGCAGGTGTCCAGTTGTCTCTATTATGGCCTGGCTTTATGGAAGTTGTAGGTAAAGTTATCGCGCTGCCTTTTCAAATTGAAATTTATGCTTTTTTCCTTGAAGCGCTATTCATGTCCATTTACATTTATGCAGCTGACCGGCTTTCCCCAATTATGCGGATTTTCAGTGTGACCCTTGTTACGATCGGTGCCGCTGCTTCTGCAATTCTGATAACGAATGTTCATGCATTTGAAGGAACACCCGCCGGATTCCGGATTGAAAATGGTGAAATCGTCGATGTGGATCCATGGGCAGCCTTTTTCAACCCCAGCTTTATTACAACCGCAGGACATGTAACAGTCTCGGCATTTATGACGGGGGCATTCATAATCGCTTCAATAGCAGCCTTTAAAATGCTGCGTGCCGGTAAATCCAGTGAGGTTTATGCGTTTCACCGGAAAGCGATGATGCTCGGACTGATCATCGGAGGCATCTTTTCACTTGCAACCGCCCTCAATGGACACGAGTCTGCGCAGCTCCTGCATGAATATCAGCCGGAAAAGCTTGCTGCAGCAGAAGGCCTCTTTGAAACCCAGGCCTTTGCCCCGCTTGCAATCGGCGGCTTCACAGACAGGGAAGAACAGGAGGTCAAGTGGGGAATTGAAATTCCATGGGCGCTTAGCTATCTCGCTGCTGATCGATTTGACGAAGTGGTTGTCGGCTTGAATGATTTTCCCGAGGAATACTGGCCGCCGCTGTTTGTCCACACACTTTTCAACGCTATGGTAGGAATCGGTTTTCTGTTGATCTTTTTATCTGTTATCGGTTTCTTTTGGCACAAAGTATTGAAGAGACGGGATTTTCCTAACCCGCTGATGTGGCTGTTCGTTTCTTCAGGACCTATGGCGCTGCTTGCCATCGAATTCGGCTGGATCTTTGCCTGTACAGGCCGCCAGCCCTGGGTGATTTACAGGATGATGAAAACGGAAGATGCAGCAACAACCGCAGGCAATATCGGCACTCTGTTCGTATTTTTCCTTATCATCTACGTCATTCTGACAGCCGCGGTTGTACTTGTCCTGTATTATTATTTCAAGCGCCACCCCGTTGCTGAACAACTCGCGGAATAGAATTTTTTTCATTTTAAAAAGGAGGGTGACAGGATTGGCTGATTCTTTGCTGGCAGTCACGCTGTTATGGTCTTTCGTATTCATTTACTCCATTTTTGCCACTATCGATTTCGGCGCAGGGTTCTGGTCAATGGTTTATTATAACCGGCCGCAAACGAAAGCGACCAGGATTGCAAACAGGTATCTCTCGCCTTCATGGGAAGTGACCAACGTTTTTATTGTCTTAATTGTCGTGGCACTTGTCAGTTTTTTCCCCGGGGCTACTTTCGTACTCGGAACAGTTCTCTTGATTCCCGGAAGTGCGATCGTGATTCTTTTGGCCGTTCGCAGTGCTTTTCTCGTATTTTCCCATTCGGCCCCGCGTTTTGAGCGGATGCTCGTCCATATTTCCGGAATAACCGGAGTTTTGATTCCCGCTCTGCTCATCAGTGTGCTTCCCCTTTCTCACGGCGGACTGGTCACTGATTCAGGAGGAGTGTTCCAGCTGGATTTCGCGGCTTTTTTCTTGAGGATGGAAGTGTATGCGTTCATGATTTTCGCCGTTCTCAGCACATTATTTTTATCTTCTTTGCTCCTGGCGGATTATTCCTATCTTGCTGAAGAGATGAATGCATATCAGATTTACCGCAAGGATGCACTTCTGCTCGGGCCAGCTGTACTAGCTGCTGCACTATTTATTGTGCTTGCAGTCAGAGCGGAATCAAACTGGCTTTTTTCCAGCCTTTTTGAGTACAGGGGCTGGCTTGGTGTTTCTGTTCTCCTGTTCTTTGCAGGATACGGCGCGCTGTTTATCCAGAGAAGACGGGGGCATGCAGTTAAAGGGATACCCCGTCTGGCAGTGCTCCTAATTGTGAGCCAGTTCCTGACGGCAAGCTATGCTTACGGATCGGCACATTTACCTTACATGATCTATCCGATTGTGACAATTGAGAGCGGCTTTACACACCCAAATATGTTCAGGGCACTTTTTGTGACGTACATAGCAGGTTTTTTGGTGCTGATGCCCGGCTTCTATTATTTCTGGAAGCTTTTCCTGAAGGATAAGCGTTATATAGGGCCGGACCATTAAATCACTTGCCAGCATGAAAAACGTGTTAATGTTCATTGATTTGACAAGATTTCATCATCGTTCTCCCAAATCCACATGCTATCCTGTAAATAACATAAAAACGGAGAGGTGTTAAATATGTTCTCAGTCGTTATGAGCCTTATTCTCGCCGCTACAATTGTTACAATTATCAGTACTGAGGTTTCCCATACAGACTGATTCTTCTTTTCCTTGAGAGGGCCCGGATAACCGGGCTCTTTTTTCATTTTGGCTCTGTTAAACGTTAGTGTTGATTTCCGTTGCAGGTAATCGCTTTCACCCAAGGGCACAATTGCCACATCTGTTCCTG